>JAITVB010000099.1 GCA_031286025.1 Rikenellaceae bacterium | reverse complement strand
AACCGGAACCGGAAGCGAAGCATCATGACCGCGATGGGGATCTTCTGGGGGCTGCTGATGTTGATCGCACTGGCCGGTGCGGGGATAGGGCTCGAACGGAAAATTTACTCCAACGTAGAAGGTTTTGCCGCCAACTCGGCCTTCTTCTTCCCCGGCCAGACAAGCGTTCCCTACAAGGGGTTCCGTTCGGGGCGATGGTGGGGGCTTTCGAACGAGGACATGGCGGTGATCAGGAATAAGATCGACGGTGTCGACCGGGTATCCGGAATCATTTTCGGCGGCGGCAGCGTTAAAGCAACCGGCGGCGACAGGGAAGGGGAATATTCGTTGGTGGGCTACATGCCCGAAATGATGCGGATCAATCCGGTATTCATCGAATACGGGCGCGAGATCAACGATCTCGACATGGCTCAGAAGCGCAAGGTATGCATGATCGGGATCCAGGCTTACCGCGAACTTTTTCCGGGAGGTGAAAATCCCGTGGGACAGACCATCCGATTTCTGAACAGCTATTTTATCGTGGTGGGGGTCTTTTCGCCGATAAACAACATTTTTATCGGCGGCGACCCCGAACAGACGGTCATCGTACCTTTCTCCGTCCTGCAACAGATGCTTGCGCAGGGCGACGAATTCGACCTGTTGGCGGTTACGGGCAAAAAAAACGTCGATATTTCACAACTCGAAAACCAGATCAAAGCCGCCTTGTTCAGTCGCCACAACGTTGCCCCGGATGACAAGAAAGCGATTTTCGTGCAGAGTATCAAAGAACAATTCGACATGTTCAACAACCTCTTTCTGGGGATTCGTTTCCTGACGTGGATCGTCGGGTTGGGGACACTGTTGGCGGGGATCGTCGGGGTGAGCAACATTATGCTCGTGGTGGTGCGCGAACGGACGCAGGAGATCGGAGTGCGGCGCGCACTCGGAGCCAAGCCCTGGAAGATCATTTCACAGGTGATGAGCGAAAGCTTCGTACTGACTTTCGCGGCAGGGGTCGGAGGGCTTGCGCTCGGGGTCGGGCTGCTGTCGATCGTCGATTCGGTCGGTGCGGCCTCGGCAACGGCGGCCGGAGAAACTTTTACCTCGTGGCAGGTGTCGTTCGGCATCGCGATGGGGGCGCTGACAGTGCTCGTGTTGGGCGGCTTGTTGGCGGGCATCATTCCCGCGATGCGCGCGATGAGTATCAAGGCGGTCGACGCCATCCGCGAAGAATGATCTTTCGATTGCAATTACGACTTGGAAGGAATTTTAACCCGCTGATCCGATGAAGGGGTGGTCTGAATACCGGAAGAAAAATTACAAACAAGATAACCAACCATGAAAAAATTCTTCAAAATTTTCCTCGGAGTCCTTTTCGGGATCATCCTGATCGGCACGTTCTTCTTCCTGTGGAACAAGACGCGCCCGCAAAAAGTGGTTTACACGATCGTCGAATCTTCGATCGACACCATCGAACGCCGCGCCGTGGCCACCGGCAAGGTCGAGCCGCGCGACGAGGTGCTGATCAAGCCCCAGATCTCGGGAATCGTTTCCGATGTCTATTTCGAAGCGGGCCAGATGATTCGCACGGGCGACGTGATCGCCAAGGTGAAGGTGATCCCCGAAATGGGCGCCCTCAACAGCGCCCAGTCGCGGGTGAAGTTGGCCCAGATCGGCCTCGAACAGACCGAACGCGACTATGCCCGCATAAAACAGCTTTTCGACCAGGGCGTCGTGTCGAAGGAGGAACATGAAAAAGCGCTGACCGAACTCACCCGCTCGCGCGAAGATCTGCAAACGGCCCGGGACAACCTCGAAATCGTGCAGAACGGTGTTTCGAGCCGCTCGGCCGAACTGAGCAACACCCAGATCCGCTCGACGATCACCGGGATGATCCTCGACGTGCCGATCAAGGTCGGCAATTCGGTGATCCAATCCAACACCTTCAACGACGGAACAACCATCGCCTCGGTGGCCGACCTGGGCGACATGATCTTCCGCGGCAAGATGGACGAAACCGAAGTGGGCCGCCTGAAGGAGGGGATGTCCGTGAAGGTGGCCATCGGCGCGATACAGGACGTTTTGCTCGACGCCGTCCTCGAATACATCTCACCCAAAGGGGTTGAAGAAAACGGTATCGTGCTCTTCGAGATCAAGGCCGCCGCGAAAGTACCCGACAGCCTCTACGTACGTGCGGGTTACAGCGCCAATGCCGAGATCGTGATCGACCGCCGCGCCGGGGTGCGGACCGTGCCTGAAAGCACCGTCGAATTCGCCAACGACAGTTCGTTCGTCTACAAGCTCTCCAGTGAACCGAACGCTTCGGAACAGACTTTCGAACGCATCCCGGTGAAACTCGGCTTGTCGAACGGTATCAACGTCGAAGTGCTCTCCGGCCTGTCGGGCGACGAAAAACTGCGCGGCATCCGCGAAACCGCCCCAAAAAAATGATATCCAACCGCCGAAAAACCGCAAAACAACCGGCCATGAAAAGAATGAACCGAACAGCCGCCGGGTGCGCGGCCCTGCTCCTGTTGGCCGGCACCGCCTCGGCCCAGGACCAGTGGACGCTCCGGCAATGCGTCGACTACGCGATCGAAAACAGTACCCTCGTCCAACAACGGGCACTCCAACAGCAAGACCAGGAACTTTCGCTCAACACCTCGCGCAACAGCCGCCTGCCGAGCCTCTCGGCCAACGCGAGCGAAAACTTCAGCTTCGGACGCAGCGCCGGACGCGACGGGGTCTACACCGACGTGACCCGGGCCTCTTCCTCGGTCGGGCTCAACACGAGCGTGCCCGTTTTTGCCGGTTTCCGGATCAGGAACGACATCGCCGCCCGCGAGTTCGACCTCCAGGCCGCCCTCCACGACCTGGCCCGCGTCAAGGACGACGTGGCGGTCAACGTCACCTCGCTCTACCTCCAGGTGCTCTTTAACAAGGAATTGCTCGGAGTGGCCCAAAGCCAGGTCGAATTGAGCCGCCAACAAGTCGACCGCAGTCAAAAACTGTTCGACGCCGGACGCAGCCCCGAATCGGCCATCTACGAGAGCCGCGCCTTGGTGGCCCGCGACGAACTGACGCTCACGCAAGCCGAGAACTCACTCGCCTTGTCGTTGCTCGATCTGGCCCAAGCCCTCAATCTGCCCCAAATCGACGGATTCGACATCAAGGCGCCTTCGCTCAATAACATCAGTCTCAGTGCGTTGTTTGCTCTACGAGAGCAGCCGGAATCGATCTTTGGCTATGCCGTAACTACCCGTCCGGTCATCCTCGCCGAACAAAGCCGCCTCGAAAGCAGCCGCAAAACCCTCGGTATCGCCAAGGCCGCCCGCTACCCCCAAATCTCACTCGGAGCCGGATACAGCAACAGCTACTACTATTCGTTCTCCGATAACGCGTCCAACCAACGGTTCATCGACCAAATCAGGAACAACGGCAGCGAGTCGATCGGCCTCAACCTCAGCATCCCGATTTTCAACCGCCTCTCGACCCGCAACCAGATCCACAGCGCAAACCTCAACATCCAAAACCGCGAACTGGCCCTGTCCGAAGCCGAACGCACCCTGCGCAAGGAAATAGAACAGGCTTACCAGAACACGACAGCCTCTTATAAAAAATTCCAGTCCGCCGACGAATCGGCCAAAGCCGCTCGCATCGCTTTCCGGTACGAAGAGGAAAAAGCGAATGCCGGACGTTCAACCACCTTTGACTACAACGACGCCAAAACACGCCTCGAACGTTCGGAATCCGAAATGATACAGGCTAAATACGAATTTCTCTTCTACCGCAAAATCCTCGATTTCTACCTCGACGTCCCCCTCGACTTTTGAGAGAAGTTCTGACCGATATGGCTTCGACCGCCGATTTATGTATAAAATCGGCGGTCGAAGCCATATCATATTATCTCGGCCACTATGAACGTACTGCCTCCTATGAAGATCAGGTCGCGGGGAGCGGCTTGGGCGAGGGCTTGGGCGAGGGCCTCTTTCACTGTGGGGACAGTTTCGCCTTTGAGGCCGGCTTGGCGGGCACGGGCGGCAAGGACTTCGGCGGGGAGGGCGCGGTCGACGGCCGCTTGGGTGAACAGGTAATGAGCCTCAGCGGGAAGATGAGGAAAGATGGCGTCGAGGTCTTTGTCTCTGACGGCACCAAAGACAATAAACAGACGTTCGCAGTCGTAATTCCGAAGTTGGGCGGCGACTTCTTCCATGCCGGCGGAGTTGTGTCCGGTGTCGCAGATAATCAACGGATCGCGGCCCAATATCTGCCAACGGCCCATCAGGCCGGTTGTGGCGGCAGCGCGGCGCAATCCGTCTTCGACCTGGCTGCGGGTGAAACGCAATGCGCCACTTTCCTGCAATACGTCGAGGGCGGCGATAACCGTGAGGATGTTTTTGCGTTGGTAACGTCCGGACAGGTCGATATCGACCCCAAAGGCGTAATCGTCCATCCGGTTTTCGACGACCAGGCGTTGCCCTCCGGCCGCAGGCGTGGCCGACAGTATCCGGTAACATTGGTCGGCAAAGAGCAGGCGGCTTTGCATTTCACGCGACTCGGCGATAAAGACCGGTGCGGTTTCGGGATCGGTTTCACCCACCACAACGGGGATGCCGGGTTTGATGATTCCGGCTTTTTCAACGGCGATCGCCGCGCGAGTGGTGCCGAGAAACTGGGTGTGGTCGAGGCTGATGTTGGTAATCACACTCAACAACGGAGTGATGATATTGGTCGAATCG
>JAITVB010000064.1 GCA_031286025.1 Rikenellaceae bacterium | reverse complement strand
ACAAGACCGACTTTGGCGAAAATATCCACATGGATGCCGCGTATCACGGGATGAAACCCGAGTTGCTCAACAATCTTTACGCTCTGCTGTACCAAAAAGCGGCCTACGAGGTCACCCGGGAAGCGACGGGCGACGGGATCGTGTGGGCGCGGGCCGGATGGGCCGGATGCCAACGTTATCCGTTGCATTGGGGGGGCGACTCGGCCTGCTCGTGGGACGGGATGGCGGGTTCGTTGAAGGGCGGGCTGCACATCGGCCTGTCGGGGTTTGCCTTCTGGAGCCACGACGTGCCGGGATTCCACAGCGTACCCGACTTTATGAACGGAGTGGTAGCCGAAGACATGTATGTGCGTTGGACGCAGTTCGGGGTCTTCTCGTCGCACATTCGCTACCACGGCACCTCGAAACGCGAGCCGTGGCATTTCCCGGGCATTGCGCCGATCGTAAAATGCTGGTGGAATTTGCGTTATGCACTGATTCCCTATATTCTGGAACAAAGCAGGAAGGCGACCGAAACGGGTTATCCCGTGTTGAGGGCGCTGATCTTCCATCATCCTGACGATAAAATTTGTTGGCACATCGACGACGAATATTACTTCGGCGACGATTTCCTGGTGGCGCCGATAATGAATTCGGAGAACATGCGCGATGTGTACCTGCCTGAGGGACAATGGATAAACTTCTTTGACGGGACGCCGGTCGAAGGGGGGCGTTGGTTGAAAGATTACGAATGCCCGTTGCGGGAAATGCCGGTTTGGGTCAAAGCGGGGTCAAAAATCCCGGTATATCCCGAGAAGGTGGCTTGCACGGACGAGATGTACCTTGCAAAGACGAGAGAAATCGCCGTTGACGCTTCGTTCAAAGGCGCGTGGAAGCTCGTTGAATAAGTCGAAGAATAAGTCGAAGCCATTCGGAGCGTCGACAGGCGCGGAGCGAGGCCCCGCGACGAGTCGTTAAAAATTTCCCCGAGAAACGTCGTTTCTTTGGACTGACTTTATTGGAAGCCGTTATGAGTTTGATCTGGAAAGAAAATCGGGAAGAATCCAAAACCCGTTATATCGACTGGTGGGCCGGCGGCGGCCTGATCATCAGCATGTGGGAACACCTCTTTAAAGACGGTACCCCTTACACCGATGTCCCTGAGCCGCCGGCGCCCAAAGACCTGAACCAACGCTGGTTCGACCCCGAATGGCGCGCCGACCACCTTCACTGGCAGATGAGCCGCAACTCCTACGAAGCCGACATTCTCCCCATTGCCAACACCCAACTCGGCCCCGGATCACTCGCCGCCATCCTCGGCGCCGACCTCGAAGCCGGTCCCGACACCATCTGGATCAGGCACAAAGAAGGCTTCGGCGACGATATCGGATTCGACCCCGAAAACCGTTGGTGGAAACTGCACCTCGACCTCGTGCGCGCCTGCAAGCAACGGGCACAAGGCCGCTATCTCGTCGGATGCCCCGACCTGGTCGAAGGCCTCGACACCCTGGCCGCCCTGAAAGGTAACGAAGAGGTATTGATGGACACCGTCCTGCGCCCCGAAATGCTCGAAGAACAGGTACAGAAAATCAACGACATCTATTTCGATGTTTTCGATCGGATCTACGACATCATCAACGAAGGCGGCGAATCGGCCTTCTGCTATTTCTCGCTCTGGGCGCCCGGAAAAGTGTCGAAGCTGCAATCGGATATCTCGATCATGATCTCGTCCGAAGATTTCCGCCGTTTCGTGCAACCCTATGTCCGCCAACAATGTCAGCGGATCGACTACACGCTCTACCACCTCGACGGCGTCGGGGCGATCCGCCACTTGGACGCGTTGCTCGAAATCGACGAACTGAACGCCATCCAGTGGACGCCCGGCGTGGGTGAACCTCAAGGCGGCGATCCGAAGTGGTTCGACCTCTACCGCCGCATCCGCCGGGCGGGTAAAAGCGTGATGGCTTCGTGGGTGACCCTCGATGAACTGGAACCCCTGCTCGACCGGGTAGGCGCCGAAGGGATGAGTCTGTTGATGGATTTTAAGACAGAAACGGATGTGGATCGCGCGATGGAAATTGCCGAAAAATACCGTTAACTACTACTAAACGATAATTTATGAAGAATCTCGTACATTTGGAAGCGATCGACTGGTGGATCGCCGGCACTTATTTTTTCATCTTGTTGGCCGTCGGTATCTGGGCCAGCTTCTTCAACCGGAAAAAGGAGAGCTCGCTTTTCCTGGCGGGTAACTCACTGGGGTGGACGAGTATCGGCTTTTCGATGTGGGGCACCAACATCGGCCCCTCTATGTTGATCGCCTCGGCCAGCGCCGGGTTTACCACCGGGCTCGGAGCGGGTAACTTTTCGTGGTACGCCTTTGTTTTTATCCTGCTGTTGGCGATGATTTTCGCGCCGCGCTACTTGGGGGCCAGGGTAATGACCCTGCCCGAATTCATGGGCAAACGTTTCGGCCAGTCGACCCGCAACATTCTGGCGTGGTACACGATCGTGACGATCGTCATTTCGTGGCTTGCGCTCACGCTTTTCGCCGGGGGAATCCTCGTGCGGCAGATCCTCGGCTTCCCGATGTGGCTGTCGGCCTCGGTGCTGCTCGTGATCTCGGTCTTTTTTACCGTATTGGGCGGGCTGAAGGCTGTAGCTTACACCAATGTGTTCCAAATGATCCTGCTGATCGGGGTGTCGCTCGCCCTGACCTTGTTGGGGCTTCACTCCGTGGGGGGTGTCAGCGGGTTGGTCGCCAAAATCCCGGCCGACTCCTGGAACCTCTTCCGTCCGAATGCCGACGCCGACTTCCCGTGGCTGCCGATCTTGCTCGGTTATCCAGTGATGGGCGTGTGGTTCTGGTGTACCGACCAGTCGATGGTGCAACCCGTGCTCGCCGCCAAAAGTTTGAAACAAGGGCAATTGGGCGCCAATTTCACCGGTTGGCTGAAGATTCTCGACGTGCCGCTGTATCTGTTTCCCGGGATCATCTGTTTGGCCCTGTTCCCGACGTTGCAGAATCCGGACGAAGCCTATATGACGATGGTGACCAACCTTTTCCCCGTCGGTATGGTCGGTATGGTGATGGCTGTGCTTACGGCGGCGCTCATCAGCACCGTGGGTTCGGCCCTCAACGCGTTGAGCACGGTCTTCACAATGGACATCTACGTCAAAAAGTATAAGCCCGAGGCGACCAATAAGCAGATCATCGCCATCGGCCGTGTCGTGACCCTCGTCGGGGCGGCGTTGGCCATCGTGCTGACGTTGGCCATCGACAGCATTCGGGGACTGAACCTGTTCAACGTTTTCCAGTCGGTGTTGGGCTTCCTGGCCCCGCCGATGACCGTGGTCTTCCTCTTCGGGATTTTCTGGAAGAAGGCGAAGCGCAGGGCGGCCGACCTGATCCTGACGGTCGGGACGGCCTTCTGTCTGACGATCGGCGTGCTGTTTCTGTGGGGACCAGAGGGGTGGGATTTCTGGCCGCACTTCATGCTGCTGTCGTTTATCCTGTTCGTGATCCTGGCCGTAGCGATGTGGGTGATCAGTCTGTTCGACCGGAAAGCTGAGTGCCAGAATACGCTCGACTATGGAAAACTACCCAGGATGAGCGTCGGAGTATGGGCGTTGTGGGTTTTGTTGGTTGCGGTGATGATCGGGCTTTACGTCTTCTTTAACAGGCATTGATCCCCGTGATTCCGGGAGAAGCGCCCCTGAAAAGTCGGGGGGGGGAAGGAGATCATGGAAAAACAGTAATATTGGGCCAACACGCCATAATTTAGGTAAAAAACTTGCTCGCTTGTGAAGCATTAATTATTAATTTTGAAACCGGAAATATACTAACCCTAAAAATTTGTACTATGGCTTTTGGATTAACTCTGATTATTCTCAGTTTGCTCGCAGTTCCTTCGTTGCTTCTCTCCAGGAGGCCGGACGCCAAGCAGTACCTCGACAAACTTGTTCCTTTCCAGGGATGGTTCGGGGTCATTTGCTGTTTCTTGGGAATCTGGGGAATTATCGACTGCGTGTTGAGCCTGAACATACTCGGTTTCGGCATGTGGGGCGTTATTTACTGGACGCTTTGGCTCCTTTGCTCGGTGGTATTGGCCGGCTTGGGCTTTACCCTCGGTTACGGGCTGATCGCCAAGCATGCCCTCAAAGGCGAAAAAGCCCGGGCTAAAGGCGAACAGATATTGACTAAGATTCAGCCCCTCGCCGGCAAGTTGGGCGTATTGGGCATCATCCTCGGTCTGCTTGATATCGTGGCTTGGATTTTGTTATAATCCGACTTGTCGGCAACAACGAAAGCTGCCTCGTACGAGGCAGCTTTCGTTGTTTTAGGGATCGGGCGAGACGGTCGTTCCGGCCGGCGTAGGTCGATCGTGCGGTTTTCCCGACAGAAAGTTCACCGGCATAAGCAAACGGTATTGTATACCGGGAAGTATACCCTGTATAATGCAAAATCTACCCTTCGTTTGTCCCTTAAGAAGGTCGTCCTCTTGGTTCTCAGCGCGGAAACATTTTTCAACGCACAAAAAAGAGGCCAAACTCCGTGTTTTAGCCTCTTCAGTAGCGGGGGCAGGACTCGAACCTGCGACCTTTGGGTTATGAGCCCAACGAGCTGCCAACTGCTCCACCCCGCGATATAAGTTTGTAATCGTCCTTACGTTTCAAAGTGACGATCATGTCATGATCGGACTGCAAAGATAACCACATTTCCCCGAAATCCAAATTATTTGTGGAAAAAACCTTAAAGCAGCACTTGTCTTCGGCGTTATTGTCTTGAAAAATACGCATTTATACCCATCCGGAATGGGTGTTGGCACCACCTGCCGGAAGCGCGATTCGGCCTAATTTTGTATTGTTAAAAAGTGTGTCCCGCGAAAACCGGCGGCTATGGGAAAATACTATGAGCGACTGAAAGAGGATGTGCGTTTTATCGAGGCGCTCAACTCGTGTATGAACTGCGGCGTCTGCACGGCGGTTTGTCCGGCGGCCGAGTTCTATAATTACGACCCGCGGCAGATCGTGTCGACGGTGCAAACCCGGAACGAAGAGGCCATCGAAAGCCTGCTGAAAAGCGAAACCATCTGGTACTGCGGTGAATGCATGTCATGCAAACCGCGCTGTCCCCGGGGCAATACCCCCGGCGGAGTGATCCAGGCGTTACGCACCCTCTCCCAAAAAGAAGGCTTTTTCATCGAGTCCGAAAAGGGGCGGCAGCAACTGGCCGTCAAACGCACCATCGGCGAAAATATCCTCAACACGGGCTATTGCATCATTCCCAAGACCGTCGCCCCCGATATGCACCCCGAACAGGGCGCCGTGTGGGAGTGGATTTGGGAACACGACCAGGACATCTTCGAATGCTTTACGGAGAACTACCGTCAGGCGGGCGCCGGAGCCATGCGCCGCATCAACGAGGACTGCCTCGACGAGGTGCGCCGCATCTTCGACGTGACCGGCGGCACAGCCTTTTTCGAACAGATCGAGAGACAATCCGAAGAAGCCGCCCGCCAAATGGGCATGGACAGCCACTCGGACCAGTACATCGGCGAACTTTTCACCGCCAATAACGGCGAACATTTCAGAGAATAAGCATACCGGAGAAAGGAGGCATTATGAAGAAGGGCAACTGGCTCGAATACCAAAAAGAGATTGCGGACGACCGCTATTACTATGTCCGCAGCTGTATCCGTCAGAATTTCTTCCCGGGTTCGGAAGCGGCGTTTTTGGATATTATGCGCAATGTGTTGGGCAAGGACGTCTGCGACGATCCGAACCATACCTCGTGTACCGGGATCGGCTACCACTCCGACATCGTGCCGGTCGAAACGACGATGACCGTCGTGGCACGCCAGTTTGCGATGATGACCGCTGCGGGCTACGAGAACCTCGCCCCGTCGTGCATCACCTCGTTCGGACTCTATCAGGAAATCCTCGATATGTGGCATCATTTCCCGGACATGGAAGCCAAGGCCCGCGAGATGCTTTACAAGGCGACCGGGCGGGAATTCGACAAACCGAAAAATGTGGCCCACGCCTCGGACATCATTTTCCATCACCGTGAAGAGATCGCCAGACAAGCCAAATACCGCCTGGTCGATGCCGTCACGGGAAAATCCCTGCGGGGTGTCGAACACATCGGCTGCCACTATGCCAAAGTCTTCCCGGACAAGGGCGTCGGGGGGGCCGAATTTCCATATGTATTGGCCGGGATGATCGAATCGTGGGGCGGCACGGTGGTCGACTACCCCGAACGCCGCCACTGCTGCGGCTTCGGTTTCCGCAACTACCTGGTGATGGCCAACCGCGGCTACTCGATCGCCAACTCGAAGAAGAAGTTCGAATCGATGGCCCCGTTCAAACCCGATTTCATCCTGACCAACTGCCCGGGCTGTCCGATGTTCCTCGACCGTTGGCAATACGCCATCAGCGAGATGGAGGGTGTCACCTACGGCGAAAAGGGAGGTATTCCGGTGCTGACCTACGAAGAACTGGCCGGTTTGGTGTTGGGCAGGGATCCGTGGAAACTGGGGCTGCAGATGCACCAGGTCCCTGTCGAGCCGCTGCTCGACAAACTGGGTGTCGATTACGACCCGGGGGCGAAGTACCTCGGCAAGGACGGCAAATATATCGGCAAACCGGCCGACACGATGCTCTCGAATTGTTATTGTTCACCGATGTAACCTATGATGCACAGTGTAATCGTCATCGGAGGCGGGGTGGCCGGCATGGAAGCCGCGCTGACACTCAAAAACCTCGGAATCAGGCCCTTGTTAGTCGAGAAAGATGACCGTCTCGGCGGAAAGATCAACCTGTGGGACCGTCTGTTCCCGACCCGGACTCCGGCAGCGGAAGTGCTCGGCCCGTTGGTCGAAGCCGTGAAGCAAAGCGGGATTGAAGTGCGTACAGGTGCGCCGGTCGAAACGATCGACACCGACGGCCGGGGCGTGGTACTCTCCGGTGGACAGCGGTTG
>JAITVB010000057.1 GCA_031286025.1 Rikenellaceae bacterium | reverse complement strand
CCACACGGAGCTGTGCACTCCGCGACCGTGGGTTTTTTGTGAGTTCCTCGTCTGCCGGAATTCGGGCTTTTTTAAGTATTAACTCGAAAGGCGACGAAATGTTCCCATAAAAATCTTTTTCGGCGATGCCCGAAAAATTGCCGTTGCGCATGAAATTCTTCACCAGGCGGTCTTCCAACGAATGATAGGTGATCACCGCCAACCGGCCGCCGGGACGCAGCACGACCAACGCCTGTTCGAGCATCATCTTCAGGGCCTCCATTTCGCGGTTGACCTCGATCCGGAGCGCCTGGAACAACTTGGCGAAAAACTTATTTTCATCGTTGCAGGGAACGCAGTGTTGTACAGCCTCCTTCAACTCGCCGATTGTGTCGATCGGACGGTTGCGCCGAAAGCTGTCTATGGCTTTTACGATCTGTCCGGCATTGTCGAGCTCGCCGTATTCCCGAAAAATCCGCCGCAGGCGGTCGGGTTCGCAGGTGTTGACCACTTCGCGGGCAGTGAGCTGCGCCTCGCGGTTCATCCGCATATCGAGGTTGGCGTCGAAACGAAACGAAAAACCCCGTTCCCCGGTGTCGAAATGGTGAGACGACACGCCCAGGTCGGCCAGGATGCCGTCTACCCCACCCTCCGGGGCCACGCCCGCCGCACGCAGGCATCCACGTACGAATCGAAAATTATTGCGGATAAACGAAAAACGCCTGTCGTCGGGAATATTGGGCAGGACATCGAGATCCTGGTCGAAACCGAACAACCGCCCCTCCCTGTCTAACCGCCGTAAGATTTCGCGCGAGTGTCCGCCACCGCCGAAAGTGAGGTCGACATAGGTTCCGGACGGATGGATGTCCAGAAAATCGACGCTTTCCTTCAGGAGGACAGGTACGTGATATTCACTCATTATCAAGATACCTGCCGGCATTCGGGCAGGTTGGCTTTACTTGGATATGAAGACTGAAAACTTTCAGGACAAAGATAGTGAAAAGTTACGTGTCTAAAAATTATTATTTTACTTTTGTAAGCAGGAAACAGCAAGATTTTTATGACGGGAATCGACCTCGAACAGATCATCCGCGACCGGAAACCCGGACTGGCCCGGTGGATGCCGCGCTTCGCGATGAATTATATCAAGCGGACCGTCCACGCAGACTGGATCAACGATGTGCTGCGCCGCTTCGGACACCTTTCGGGGGCGCCGTTCGTCGAAGCCGTGCTTGACGACATGCAGGTAACGCGCATCGTCGAAGGGGCCGAAAACGTCGATCCTTCCCGCCGCTACATTTTTGCCTCGAACCATCCGTTGGGCGGCCTCGACGGCTTGGCCATCGCCGCCGGGTTTTTTAAAATTTTCGGCGATACCCGACTGATCGTCAACGATCTGTTGATGAACCTCGACCCCCTGCGGCCGTTGTTCGTTCCCGTCAACAAATATGGGAAACAGTCGGCAGACTACGCCCGGACGCACGACGAACTCTACCGTTCCGACGCCCGGATCGTCGTTTTTCCCGCCGGCTTTTGCTCGCGCAAGATCCACGGAAAGATCCAGGACATTCCCTGGAAGAAGAATTTTATTTCGAAGGCGATCGAGTACGGGCGCGACGTGGTACCGGTCTACGTCGACGCCCGGAACTCCGACTTTTTCTATAACCTGTCGAATTTTCGCAAGCGGTTGAGGCTGCCCAACATCGAACTGTTCTGGTTGCCCGACGAGTTCTACCGCCAACACGGCCGGACGATCCGCATCACCATCGGACAACCCGTGGCCTATACCCGCTTCAAGGGCGAAATGAACCGCGACGCCTGGGCCCAAACCCTGCGCGAAATGGCCTATTCTTTGAAATGTAGCAACGATTAGCGCATAAACCGCCATGTTGAGTTACTGCATTTTCATGTCCCGGCATCAATAAAACAACGAAAAAGCAGGAAAATCACAAGGGGTTTTCCTGCTTTTTTAAAATATGTTCGATAAAAGAAAAGATCAGAAGCGGAAACCGGCCCCGATGCGGATCACATTATTTTTATATCCATAGGCATCATCCTGCTTTACCAGGCCGAGGTCATAGCGGACTGAAACGTCGAGCCGCCGGGTCGCCCGATAGGTGAAACCCATGGCGACGTAAAAATCATTCGCCCTCATCCTGTATGTAATATCATCCTTTTTCGGCGGGCCGCCATCCTCCCAGGTGGTGATCTCCTTGCCAACCAACAAGCGGGCATATTCCGGGCCGAGGTCAAGGGTCAATCCGCGCATGAGGGCGACCTTTCCGATCAGGGCGACATTGAGGTAATCGAGGCGATTCCGGGTATCGCCGTTTCTCCCAACCATAATGTTCCCCAAGTTGCCCCCGTAGCGGGAATAAAGCACTTCGGGCTGCAGCGCAAAGGCACGACCAAAGGCATATTCGCCGAAAAGGCCGCCGTAAAACCCGGTATAAATACCCTGCTCCCCTACTTCTTCACTGAATCGGGAAAGGGTCACGCCGCCTTTTACCCCCCAAGAGAACTGTGCAGAGCCATTCGAGGCCAGGGCAAAAAAAACAATAACAAACAGCTATTCTCTTACATTCTTCATCGTTCATCCATTTTAAATTAACTTAAAACAAAGATGATGCGGAAAGTGAAAACGCTGCATTGTCGCACAAAAAAGCGGAGAAAATATTTCTGCCCCGAATGCCGAACTACCGGATCCGGTCGAGGGACCTGACCAACGCCTCGTCGCGCGCAATGGCCCGGAATGCCAACAACGTCAACCCGATCGAGAACAGCGGAAAGATATCGGTCACCGAAAAAACGATGCGGTGTACCTCCTGCTCCGAAATCAACGCCCAAGTGCGATAGAGGTAAATCCCGACATAGACCTGCGCCCCGAACAGCAGCGCCATCTGGGCTGCCGCCAACCGCAACTGCAGTGTGCGCCGTCTATATAGGAAGAGGATGACCAACGAAAGCAACGCCGTCAGCGCCACCAAGATGCCCATGTAGGGTACGAAAGCCACAAAACCGGAGGCATCTTCGGCTGCCGACCTGATCCCCCAGGCATAAAGCCTAAACACCTCGCCCCCACCGAGGAAACGGCCCATCGGCAGAAAGCAGACCAGGGTCATCAATACGGTCGCCGTAAACAGGTATAAAGATTGAACTCGTTGTATCATAATCTGTCTTTTTTATTTTCCTCTTCAGTCTCCGTCCCCAACCGGTCGTCGATCAGGTATTGGTTACGGTCCGCTCCGTTGCGGCTGATCAACTCGCCGAGGAATCCGGCCAGAAACAACAGAACCCCGATGACGGACACCGTCAACGCAAGGAAAAACAACGGTTGGTCGGTCACTCCGCGCACCGGAAATCCCTGTCCCTGCAACACCAACTTACGAACGATCAGATAGACGGCAATCACTCCCCCGAACAGGAACATCAACGTCCCCCCCCCCCCGAACAGGTACATCGGGCTGCGGCCGAAGCGCGTAATGAACATCACGGTGATCAGGTCGAGGTATCCTTTGATCATCCGTTCCCAACCGTATTTCGAATAGCCGTATTTACGGGCACTGTGCTGCACTTCTTTTTCGGTAATCTTCCTGAAACCGGCCTGCTTGGCCAGGATCGGGACGTAACGGTGCATTTCTCCATAGACTTCGATGCTCTTCACGACCTTCCTGCGATAGGCTTTTAGTCCGCAATTGAAATCGTGGAGCTCGATCCCCGACACGAAACGGGCCGTGGCATTGAAAAACCTGCTCGGCAGGGTTTTTCCCTTCGGGTCGTAACGTTTGCGTTTCCAACCCGAAACGAGGTCGCAACCATCTTCGACGATCATCCGGTAGAGGGCCGGGATTTCTTCGGGCGAGTCCTGCAAGTCCGAGTCCATCGTGATCACCACTTCGCCCCGTGCGGCGGAAAAACCGGCATACAGCGCGGCCGACTTGCCGTAATTGCGGCAGAAACGGATGCCGCCCACCGCCTCGTTGGCCGTGTGGAGCGACTCGATGAGAGACCACGAGTTGTCGATGCTCCCGTCGTCGACGTAGATCACCTCGTACGAAAAGCCGCCCGCGACCATCACCCGCTCGATCCGGGCGGTAAGTTCGGGAATCGACTCCGATTCGTTGTAGGAAGGTATGACTACCGAAATGTCCATGTTATCGTGCATCCGCCTGTTCTTCTTCGGCAAAGACATCGGGTTTCTTCTTTAGGAAAATCGAAAGGATCATTCCCACGATGCCGCCCATGAAGCACATCGTCAGGATACCGCTCAGAACCATCACCAACGGATTCTTCAGATAGACTTCGATCTTTTCGCGCATGGCCATCGCCTGTTCGACCACCGCTTCGCTCTGCCCCGAGTTGAGAAGGGCCTCTTCATAGAGGTGCTTGAAATATTCGGGGGCGATCACCATCTGGAGCAGGAATTCGCCCAGGCCGTGAATAATTCCGGCAAAGAACATGATCGCCAACACCAGTTTCATCGACTGTCCGTAGGGGAAGCCCAACACCGGACCGCGGAAACGGGTCATGCGGGTCCCCATCGCCCAGATCACGCCACCCATCAACAACACCTGCAGAAACGACACGATCGTACCGTGGCTGATCGCCCAGTCCAACACATAGACCACATAACTCAACCCAAACATCAGCAGGCCGAGGATAAGTCCTCCTGTCGCCGCTTCGTTCCAGAACGTCTTTTTTAGTTCGCTTGCATCCATATCTTTTGTTTTATCTTATTTCACAACAATTCTCCCAATCCCTCACGAACGATTTCGGGTTCTTCACCCGTGCAGTCGACCACGGTCGAAAAGCCCGCTTCGCCGTAACCGCCGTCGATCACGGCATCGACCAACGTGCCGTATTTTTCGTCGATCAACTCGGGATCGGTCGTATACTCGACCATTTCGTCGTCCTTAACCGAAACCGTCACCAACGGGTGTCCCGACAGGGCGACCAACGCCAGAGCGATCGGACTGTCCGGAATGCGGATGCCAACGTTTTTTCGCTTTTCGAGAAATTTATCGGGTACTTTCCCCGAAGCCGGCAGGATGAACGTAAACGCCCCGGGCAGATTGCGTTTCATCAACTTGAAGGTCGGGGTATCGACCCGGGCGTAGTCGGCGATGTGGCTCAGATCGGAGCAGATGATCGCCATGTCGGTTTCCTTTTTGCCGCGGATCGCTTTGATGCGCTCGATCGCC
>JAITVB010000011.1 GCA_031286025.1 Rikenellaceae bacterium | reverse complement strand
CATCGCCGCCTTCGCCGCGCGGATCAGGCGCGGGTGGTCGGAGAGGCCGAGGTAGTTGTTGGCGCAAAAGTTGAGCACGCGCTCGCCGCCCACCGATATTTCGGCCTGCTGGGGCGAGGCGATGATGCGTTCCTGTTTGTAGAGGCCCGCCGCGCGAATCTGCTCCAGTTCGTCGACGAGGAATTGTTGTAGTTTGCCGTACATGGCCGTAAAATTACCGATTTTTTTCTAATTTTGTAGCATAAAATCAGAACTCATGCAATCCATCGACACCTACGACTTCTCGGGCAAGCGCGCCATCATCCGCGTCGACTTCAACGTGCCCCTCGACAAACAGACCAAAGAGGTGACCGACGATACCCGCATCCGTGCAGCGATCCCGACGATCAAAAAAGTGTTGGCCGGCGGCGGCTCGGTGATCCTGATGTCGCACCTGGGGCGCCCGAACAAAAACCCCGATCCCGATTTTTCGCTGAAATTCATTATTTCGTGCGTCGAAAGGAACTTGGGAATGACCATCGACTTCGCCGACGACTGCATGGGCCCGCAGGCCGCAGAGAAGGCTGTCGCGCTGAAAACCGGTCAGGTACTGCTGCTCGAAAATCTCCGCTTCTATGCCGAAGAAGAGGGAAAACCTCGCGGGTTGGCGGAAGACGCCTCGGATGAGGAAAAAGCCGCTGCCAAGAAGGTCGTCAAAGAGAGCCAGAAAGAATTTACGAAAAAACTCGCCTCATATGCCGATTGCTACGTCAACGACGCTTTCGGCACCGCCCACCGCGCCCACGCCTCGACCGCGCTGATCGCCTCCTGCTTCCCGAACGACAAGATGTTCGGCTATATCATGGAAGGCGAGATCAAAGCGATCGACAAGGTGCTCGAACACCCCGAAAAGCCGTTTACAGCGATTATCGGCGGCGCAAAGGTTTCGTCGAAAATCACGATTATCGAAAACCTGTTGAAGAAAGTCGACCACCTGATCATCGGCGGGGGGATGGTGTATACTTTCAAAGGGGCCCAGGGCGGCAAAGTCGGTAACTCGCTGTGCGAGGCCGATCAGTTCGAAGTGGCGCTTAATATCCTGGCCAAGGCCAAGGAGTTGGGTGTGCAGGTACACTTGGGCACCGATGTACTCTGTGGCCAGGAATTTAATAACGACACTCCGAGAAAGGTATTCCCGGCCAACGACATTCCCGACGGTTGGATGGGTCTCGACGCCGGTTCGGAAACGACAAGATCGTTCTGTGATGTGATCGAATCTTCAAAAACCATTCTGTGGAACGGCCCGGTGGGTGTGTTCGAAATGCCGAATTTCGCCACGGGTTCCCGCAAAGTGGCCGAGGCCATTGCCCGCGCCACATCCAAAGGGGCGTACTCGCTCGTGGGCGGCGGCGACTCGGTGGCCTGCATCAACCAGTTCGGACTGAACAAGCAGGTGAGCTACGTTTCGACCGGCGGCGGCGCACGGCTTGAATACATGGAAGGCATCGAACTTCCGGGCGTGGCGGCGGTCCGCAAATAATGTTCATTAACCACAGGTCTATGAGAAATACGGTCTGTATATGATAAAAGCATCCTATTCCTTAAGACAATTCTTGATGAATTTGCATTATCATCCCCTGTTACAATCGCTTATGACCCGAGTTCATCGCCTGTCAATTACCTTAAATGTGGAGGTACAAGGACGGGGGGATATTATTGGCGTATCGAACCAGGGATTTGTCGAATACACGGTTTCGTCCCTGTATCCGGCGGCATCCAATATGCACATAAAATTTCTCACATCAATCGCCTTGAATCAAGACAACATCAACACCTATATTGATATATGGATAGGCCCGGGAATGTCCTCCTATTCCCAGTTCTTTTATACCGGTACCGACATACCGATAGAAGCAGGTATCCATAATCCGCAAATCATAGGCGATGCTTTCGATTCTTCTTATCAATACCGACTTTAACCATTAAACGACTTAAAAAAGGGGCGGATGCCCCTTTTTTAATGCCTGACCACCGAAAGGCCTATTTAAATCACAAGTGGCCTCCTCTACCGGTCAATCACTCCCGATCCGATCAATTCCTCGCCTGAATACCAGGCCGCAAACTGCCCGGCAGTGATGCCGCGTTGGGGAGTTGCGAATCGGATGTAACCGCTTTCCGGGGTTACGACCAAGGTGGCCCGCTGCAACGGTTGGCGGTAACGGATGCGAACGTCGAACGGGGCGCTTTCGCCGACTCCGAGGGCCAGGTCGGGACGCACCCAGTGAATCTCGTCGGGACGTATGGGGAGCACCGAGCGGTAAAGGCCGGGGTGATCGTCGCCCTGCCCGACATAAATGACATTGTTCGAAATGTCGGTGGCAATGACGAAGAGCGGCTCGGGTTTTCCGCCCACCTGCAAGCCCTTGCGTTGGCCGATGGTGAAGAAATGGGCGCCGTTGTGCTCGCCGACTTTCACTCCGTCAAAAGGGCTGTAACGGATCGGTTCGACGGCCTCTTTCAGTTGACGGTCAGGAATATTCGCAACGGAATATTTCCGAAGATCGCGCGGAATCTCGATGATGTCGCCTTGTTTGGCGGCCAACTTCTGTTGCAGGAACACGGGAAGGTCGACCTTGCCGACAAAGCAGATCCCTTGCGAATCCTTGCGTTCGGCGGTAGCCAACCCCTGTTCCGCGGCAATGCGCCGCACCTCGGGCTTCAGCAGGTCGCCGATCGGGAAAAGCGAGCGCGAAAGCTGTTTCTGTGACAACTGACAGAGGAAATAGCTCTGGTCTTTATTGGGATCGCTCCCCGCCAATAACCGATAGTGTACTTCCCCGTCCGCAACGATCTCATCACTGCGGCAGTAGTGGCCGGTCGCCACATAATCAGCCCCCAGATCGAGGGCGGCCTTCAGAAAAGCGTCGAACTTGATCTCGCGGTTGCACAGCACGTCGGGATTGGGCGTGTGTCCACGTTCGTATTCCGAAAACATATAGTCGACCACCCGTTGGCGATAAGGGTCACTCAGATCAATGAAATGAAAGGGAATATCGAGTCTTTTGGCCACCAGTTCGGCAAACATCCGGTCGTCGTGCCAAGGACAGTCGCCGGCCAGAGTACCGGTGGTGTCGTGCCAGTTCTGCATAAACATCCCGATCACCTCATATCCCTGCTCCTTAAGCAGATATGCGGCAACACTGGAGTCTACGCCTCCCGAAAGTCCGACAACGACGCGCTTCATCAGGTGATAATTTCCGACAAAGGTACGAAAGAATTCAGTACGCGGCATACGATTGCGGTGCCGTCTTTGCGCTTCTATGGCAAAAAACGGGAAAAAGAATATGCGAAAATCTATCTAATCAACGTATTCTATAGTTATCGGGCATAAATGTTGTGAAATACACAATAACGATCCTTGATCTTCCGTTCTCTTAGGGAAGAGTACAATTAGGTTTCTTCATTTATTTAAGTTTGGGTTAGTAGTTTTGGGGTTAATCCCCGACGGAAGAGGTTGCCGCGACGGTTCCCTCTTCCGTTTTCTTTTGTGCCGTTACGAGAGGGCGGATGACGGGATTGTCAGTTTATAGACCGAATTGTCGGAAAAACGTCCAGAGGACGACGCCCGCCGACACGGAAACGTTCAGGGAGTGCTTAGTGCCTGCCTGTGGAATTTCGAGGCAGCCGTCGCACCGGTCGACCGCTTCCTGACCAACTCCTTTCACTTCATTGCCAAAAATGAGGGCGTATTTCCGTGCGGGATCGATCCGGAACGTGTTGAGCATCGCCGCCCCGTCGACCTGTTCGACAGCCAGAATGGTATAGCCTTCCGATTTCAATAAC
>JAITVB010000214.1 GCA_031286025.1 Rikenellaceae bacterium | reverse complement strand
AAGCGCTGTGGATAAAAAACCATAAAAAACGAAAATCGTTTTTTATGGACGAACGAGTCGAGTCGGGCATCCTGCGCCGGCAACCCTATTATCCTGACTCTTAACAAGGGGCGAAAATCATCGATAAGATGTTGATAACTTCTCCCCGCATTCGTCTTTTCTCCCCGAAAGAAAGGGTAGCTTTGCTCTCGATATCGGTTCCCGGCCCGTTCGACGGATCTTGGGATGAAGAGGGAATCCTGTGCAAGTCAGGGCCTATCCCCGTAGCTGTGAGTTCTGCAAAAGGCGGCGCATCCGAGCCACTGGCCTTTCGGTCGGGAAAGCGCACCGCCTTGGACAAGTCGGAAGACCTGCCGGTATCCGTTCGCGATCCGAGCTTTCGGGTGAAGAGCCACAGGATGGGTTTTTCGGTACAGGGAGAATGTCCCGATACAGCCCCCCCCCTGTGTTCTTACCCCGTTTTTGTTTGCCCGGTATCCGTCAAAAGTTTGAGAATCAAATTAATAACAGGGAAGATACATGGAAACTTACATTATCAAACGCGACGGCTCGCGCGAACCGTTCTCGATCGAAAAGATCCGGAACGCCATTGCCAAAGCGTTCCTTTCGGTGGGCAGTTTCGCCACCCAGGACGTCATCACAAACATCCTCAGTCGGGTGAGCATCACCAACGAAACCACGGTCGAAGATATCCAGAACCAGGTCGAAGTGGCGCTGATGGCCGAACGTTATTACACGGTCGCCAAGGCGTATATGCTCTATCGCCAAAAACACACCGAAGACCGCGAGGTGCGCGACAAACTGAAGTTCCTGATGGAATACTGCGACGCTTCGAACGCCGCTACCGGCAGCAAGTTCGACGCCAACGCCAACGTCGAGAACAAGAACATGGCCACGCTGATCGGCGAGCTGCCCAAGTCGAATTTCATCCGGCTCAACCGCCGTATGCTCACCGACCGCATCAAGGAAATGTATGGCAAAGAGACCGCAGACCGCTACATCGACCTGCTTAACAACCACTTTATTTATAAGAACGACGAAACTTCGTTGGCCAACTACTGCGCCAGCATCACGATGTATCCCTGGCTGATCGGCGGCACGATCTCGATCGGCGGCAACTCGAAGGCGCCGACCAACCTGAAATCGTTTTGCGGCGGCTTTGCGAATATGGTCTTTATGGTGTCGAGCATGCTCTCCGGAGCCTGCGCCACGCCCGAGTTCCTGATGTACATGAACTATTTCGTCGGACTCGAATATGGCAGGGAATACTATAAGGAGACGGACAAAGTGGTCGACCTCTCGCTCAAGCGACGCACGCTCGACAAGGTGATCACCGACTGTTTCGAACAGATCGTCTACACGATCAACCAACCGACCGGCGCGCGGAATTTCCAAGCCGTGTTCTGGAACATTTCCTATTACGACCGCTACTATTTCGAAAGCCTGTTCGAAAACTTTATTTTCCCGGACGGCAGTCGTCCCGACTGGGATTCGCTCAGTTGGCTCCAAAAACGGTTTATGAAGTGGTTCAATCGAGAGCGTACCCGCACCGTTTTGACTTTCCCGGTCGAAACGATGGCCCTGCTCACCGGGAACGGCCAGCCGAAAGACAAGGAGTGGGGCGATTTCACGGCCGAAATGTATGCCGAGGGCCACTCGTTCTTCACCTACCTGAGCGACAACGCCGACTCGCTGAGCAGTTGCTGCCGCCTGCGCAACGAGATCACCGACAATGGCTTCAGTTATACGCTCGGAGCGGGCGGGGTGTCGACCGGTTCGAAAAGCGTACTGACGATCAACCTTAACCGCTGTATCCAGTATGCGGCGCGAAAGGGGATCGCCTACCAGTTCTTTCTCGAAGAGGTGGTCGATCTGGTGCATAAGGTGCAGATGGCCTACAACGACAACCTGAAGTATATGCACGCCAAGGGGATGCTTCCGCTTTTCGATGCAGGCTATATCAACCTGGGCCGTCAATACCTGACCATCGGGGTCAACGGCCTGGTCGAGGCGGCCGAACACCTCGGCATCGAGATCAGCGACAATCCGGCCTACGCCGAATTTACACAGCAGATTTTGGGCACTGTCGAGCGATATAATAAAAAATATCGGACGGCCGATGTGATGTTCAACTGCGAAATGATCCCGGCCGAAAACGTGGGCGTGAAGCACGCCAAGTGGGACAGGCGCGACGGTTACAAGGTGGTTCGCGACTGCTACAACAGTTATTTTTATGTCGTTGAGGACCAGGCGATCAACATCGTCGACAAGTTCCGCCTCCACGGCCGCAAATATATCGAACACCTGACCGGCGGTTCGGCCCTGCACATGAACCTCGACGAACACCTGTCGAAGGAACAGTACGCCCAATTGCTGCGCGTAGCGGCGCAGGAGGGCTGCAACTACTTTACGTTCAACATCCCGAACACGGTCTGCAACGATTGCGGCCATATCGACAAACGTAATTTGCAGGCATGCCCGAAATGCGGCGGCAAAAACGTCGACTACCTGACCCGCATCATCGGCTATATGAAGCGCGTGAGCAATTTCTCGCAGGCCCGGCAGAAGGAGGCCGCGCTACGCCACTATGCTACGCCTGGCCAGTTATGACATGGTTTTTCGGGAGGTGCCCGGGGAAGTGACGCTTGCGCTCAACATCGCCGGGTGTCCCAACCGTTGCCCCGGTTGCCATAGCCCGCATTTGCAGGAGGAGACCGGCGAACTGCTCGACGACGCCCTGTTGGCCGGTCTGCTCGACCGCTATGGCGTGGCGGCGACGTGCGTCTGCCTGATGGGCGGCGATGTCGATCCGGCCGAGGTGGCGCGGTTGGCGGTCCTGGTCCGCAGCACCGCGGGCGGACGACTGAAAACCGGTTGGTATTCGGGCCGTGCGGTTTTACCGGAAGCGTTTCCCCTGTCCGACTTCAATTTCATAAAACTCGGCCCTTATGTCAAAGCATTGGGCGGCCTCGACCGCGAAAGCACCAACCAACGCTTTTACCGAGTTGAGGACGGAAAATTGATCGACCTGACCGCGACTTTCCGTAAAAAACCGTTTTCAGACAACGCATGAAGGGATAATCCTGGAACGAATTTCTACTTACACTTTAAATACTTAGAGTTGCTCTGTATTTTGGCGGACGGCGCGTATAGTGAGCAATGCCGAACCGGTGGCCAATGATTATTGTCCGATCTCTTTCCGCACGGGAGACTCGATTGACTGCAAAAAAGCGATGCTGTTGCCTTACGAACAGAACAACCTGTCGGCGTTCAAAAAGATATTCTTCGATCCGTTCGAGTTTGCAGTGAGTACCTATTTTTGAACTTCCGGATTTGAATACGTGCCATTATGGGAAAAAGATATCGGCCCCTGATCTGACACTTTACGAATGTCATGGAGCGGTTGGTTTTGGGGTTCAGACTCCATAAAGCCGAATCTTTTAGGCAAAAATGCTATATTTGTTTGCCTGAACGAAAGCAGATGAAGACCAAATTTTTCAAATATCACGCTGCCGGCGCTGATTTCCTGTTGGCTGACCGTTGCGAAATCCGCGATCCCCTGACCGTTGATCTGGTCGCCATGCTTTGCGACCGACACAAGGGAATCGGGGCGGGTGGCATGATCGTCCTCGAAGATGCGTCCAAGGATGCCCCCGGAGCGGCCTTTTATGCTCGTTACTATCGCCCGGACGGCACCGAAATCACACTGCCCGGCAACGCCGGTTGGTGTGTCGGCCTGACGGCCCGCCATCGGGGGATCGGCGGCGATGCGTTGTGTTTTGCCACATCGTCCGGCCTGCGCGAAGCGACCGTCATCGCCGGCGATGACCACCGCGGTCGCGTGCGCCTGTCTATGCCCGACGTGACGGTTTGGGAATTTATGACCCGCTCGCTGATCGTTGATCTCGGCGAATCGCATTGCGTCGAATTCCTGAAACAATTTTCCCCGGTCGAAATCGAGAAGCGCCTCGGCGTAATCCGCCGCTCGGAACAATTTTCAGTCCATGGAGGGATCGTTCCCAACTTCGTGGACTTGTTGTCCGACGGAACGCTGCAAGTCCAGAGTTACGACCGCAGCGCCGTTTTGCCTGCGCCCGTCACGGCCGAAAGTACGGTGGCCTGTGCGTTGGCCGCCAATCTGCTCTGCTTTCCCGACCGGACGACGGTCCACTTGCAGACGGTTGACGACCGCTTCTCGGTATCGTTCGAAAAGAGTGCCTTCGGCCGCTACGAGAAAATCACGGCCGAAGGCCCCGCCGTAAGAATATTCGAGTGCGAAGTCGACACGGAGAATTTTCAGGTATCCGATTCACAATTCAAAAAAAATAATTAACATTGCATGATGGCGGTGCGCTCGAAAACCGGCGTGTCTCCCGATCATCCTGAAAATCGAAGCGAAAGGTGGCTGCACCCACCGAAAAACTCTTAACGACAACACAGACCAGAAATGAAATCGCAAAAAGATTTCCGGGGAACACCGGTTGCTGCCGGTTCCGAGGATTCGATGAGAAAAGCGGCCAGGTTGCAGCCGATCCGCAAGAACGGAAAAGAGAAAAGGGCGTATATTTACGAACTGGACGAGGAAGTGGACAACCCCGTCCTTTACCGGCGAGAATCGGTCCTCGACTATTTCGGCAACGACGAAGACGAATAACAAGCGTGATAAGAGGGGCTGCCTCGGCAGTCTCCGACCGAACCATACTATGGAACAATTTACCCTGGTGGGCGACACCGCCCTCCACTATGCCGATTCACAGCGGGGCGAACCCTGCGTGGTATTGCTTCACGGCTACCTCGAATCCCTCGATGTTTGGGACGACTTTTCATTATTATTGAGGAAAGCGGGAGGTTATCGCACGGTTTCGCTCGACCTGCCCGGCCACGGCATTTCCGAGGTGGTCGGTCAGATTCACACGATGGATTTTTTAGCGTTGACCGTCAAACAGCTTCTCGACAAATTAAACATCGAAAAGTGTGTGATGGTGGGCCATTCGATGGGAGGCTACGCGGCGTTGGCCTTTGCCGAGCACTACCCCGAGCGGTTGCGGGGCCTGGCCCTGTTCCACTCGACTCCCAACGCCGACACGCCCGAAAAGGCGGAAAACCGTCGCCGCGAAATCGAGATGGTCAAGGCCGGCCGTAAGGAACTCCTCTCCCGCGTCAATCCCGAAAAGGGGTTTTCGGTGGAAAATCGGAAAAGGCTTTCGGACCTTATCGAGTCGCTTTCCCTGCAGGTGATGCTGACCGAGGACGAAGGGATTACCGCCGTCCTCGAAGGTATGATCGCTCGCAAAGACCAACAAGAAATGTTTTTGAAATTACCCGTTCCCGAACTTTTTGTTTTCGGGAAGCAGGACGAATACATCCCGACCGAGGCCGCCGAAGCGATTGCCGCCCGCCATCCTCAGGCCCGTTTGGCATGGCTCGAACATTCGGGACACATGGGCTTCGAAGAAGAACCGCAGGAGGCGTGCCGCATCCTGACCGAATTTATCGATTCGCTGCCGGGGGTCGCCTCCCGTGCCAAAGAACTCCCTGCCGAATGATCGCAAAAGCCGATATCGCCCGTGTCAAAAACCTTGCCCGCAAGGAAGTGCGGGTTCGGGAAGGCTTGTTTGTGGCCGAAGGCATGAAGCTCGTATCCGAACTGATCGCTTCGTCGCTGACGGCGACGGTTTATGCTCTTCCGGAAGCCGCGGCCAAACTGCCGCCGTGCAACGTGGTGCAAATAGTCACCGCGAAAGAAATGGAGCGTATCAGCCACCTGAAAACTCCGTCGGATGTGTTGGCTCTCGTCCAAATCCCGGCCTATCCGGCTGCCGCTCCGGCGCGCGACACGCTGTCGCTGATGCTCGACGGCGTGCAGGATCCGGGCAACCTGGGGACGATCATCCGCCTGGCCGACTGGTTCGGTATCGGCGATATTTTTTGCTCCTCGGCCACGGTCGACTGCTTCAATCCCAAGGTGGTGCAGGCCACGATGGGAGCGATCGTCCGCGTCCGCGTCCACTACGGCGACCTGGCCGTGTGGCTCGATGCCGCCTGCCGCGACAGGCTGCCTGTCTACGGCACCTTTCTCGAAGGCAAAAACGTCTACACCGAAAACCTGTCGACGGAATGTGTCATCCTGCTCGGCAGCGAAGGACACGGCATCTCGCCCGGAGCGGCCGCCCGCGTCACCGAAAAACTCGTTATCCCGCCCTATCCTGCCGATACCCAACGCGGCGAATCGCTCAACGTAGCGATTGCCGCCGCCATAATCTGTGCCGAATTCCGGCGCTTTCCGGCACGCGTTTTTTGACTTTGTCCGGTTGCCTTCCGACATTCGGAATTTTTACTTGAAGTAAATATTCGGAAAAACACTACTTTTGTCCTGTAAAGGAGACATACTCCGCTCTCCACAAAAGATGTCGATGATCCTGAACATAGAAACCGGCACGGAAGTCTGTTCCGTCGCATTGACCGAAAACGGTCGGCTGATTTCGTTGCGCGAGAGCGGCACCGGCCGCCAACATGCCCGACAGTTGGCCCTCTACATCGACGAGATCTTCAGAGAATTGGACATTGACCCGCACGACCTCGATGCCATAGCCGTCGGCCAAGGGCCCGGTTCCTATACCGGCCTGCGCATCGGCGTTTCACTCGCCAAAGGGCTCTCTTATGGGTTGGGGATTCCGCTGATCGCTGTCAGCACTTTGGGGTCGATGGCCCGTGTGGCCTTGGAAGATTTCGAGGCAGGGGTGTTGGAGCTACACCATCCCGATCGCCTCTACCTGTGCCCGATGATCGACGCGCGCCGGATGGAGGTCTACGCTCAGGTGTTTGATCAGGCACTACACCCGGTGACCGAGGTTGAAGCCGTCATTGTCGACGGTACTTCTTATGCCACCCTGGCCGCCGAACGCGAATTCGTGATCTTTGGCAGCGGCGCACAAAAATGCGCCGATGTAATGACCATGCCCAATGTCCATTATGTTGAGGTGGCTCACTCGGCCCGAGGCATGGCCGCCTTTTCCGACCGGGCTTTCCAACAGGGCGATTTCGTAGACACGGCTTATTTCGAACCGTTCTACCTCAAGGATTTTGTCGTCACCACTTCGGCCAAAAAACTGTTCTGACCGGTTCGGTGTTATCCGTTTTATTTGATTGTCAGCCCATTGTATATCTTCATTTTTTATTGTATTTGAGAACATATATATTCCGTTCCGAGATGAATTTCAGAAAAACTTTGTTGCTTATCATTTTTTTACTGCCATCGTGCGTGGCTTCCGGCCAACGGAAAACGGAAAAAGCACGGGAAATTCCCGATACGCCCCCCCGCGACCTCTGGCAAAACTTTACCCGGTTTTACGAAAACGGTGCCGCCGAAAAACTGTATATCCAAACCGATAAGCCTTACTATATCGCCGGGGAAACGCCCTGGGTCAAAGGCCATCTGGCCAATGCGACGACGCTTGTCCCCGTCCCGTCCGAAGGTGATACCAATTATATCTATGTCGAGTTGATCGACTTCCAAAACTCGGTCGTCCTGCGCAACAAGGTGAAACGCGACTCCGGCAGCGGTTTTCATCATGCGTTGGCGTTTCCGAACGATCTGACTCCCGGCGACTATTGCCTGCGAGGCTATACGCAATGGATGCGCAACGAGGGGGCAGAATTCCCGTCATCCCACCTCGGCATGGGACAGTTTGTGTTTATGGCCCGACCGGGAAAGCGTTATTACGGGATGATCGATGACAGTGGCGCTCCCCTCTCCAAGGCGGTGATTTTACACTGGCGGTGACCGATGCCCGGATGGTAAGGGATCACGGCCTCGAGCGAGGTGGTTCGGGCGACGCACTCTGAAAAGAGTGCCTTAGTCCTGATGCCTTGCGTCCATTTCTGTGCCGGAAGACGATACAGGCCGAAAAAATCGACGGTTTTTTTTTGCACAACATAAAAAAACGCTATATTTGCACCACCAAATCCATTATTGACCCATGGTGTAATGGTAACACAGCAGATTTTGGTTCTGTCGTTCTAGGTTCGAATCCTAGTGGGTCAACCTTTCCGGGACGACCGGGGCCAAAGGATTTGACATATTTTATTGACCCGTGGTGTAATGGCAACACTGCAGATTCTGGATCTGCCTTTCTTGGTTCGAATCCAGGCGGGTCAACGTGGGCGCTGAAAAATTCAGTGCCCTTTTGTTTGCTCTGCCACGGCATAAGAATCTCCGGAGAGCGTAGCCACCGCGCATTGGGCTAACCGGGTACCGACGCTTTTCAAAACGCGGCGCAACCGAGATCGCTGCGAAGCGGTGGACAGGCTAACGCTGTCAAAAAAAATTCTGAAAAACTGCGCTTTCCGGAACTTACTTTTCCGGATAAACCATCTTACTCTTCCCAAAATCTTTGGAAGTGGCTACGGCGATCCCCCGCCGGTCCTGCTCATCGACCGAGCAATAGAAGTGATAAACCACCCCTTTCCACTTGATCACACACGATTTGTGGGCAAACCGCGCATCGAACTCTTCGGTCGGATTGATCAGGTCGGCCCCCGTCCAGTCGGTCCAACTCACCAGATCATAAGAACAGGCGAAACGGTTCCACGCACTCATCCCCGGCCGATCCTGCCAGAATGCCCCGAAATAGAACATTACCCACACGTTGCCCATTTTCTGAATATAGGCGTCGCCCGTAATCCCGACCGGGCCGTGTTCCAACACCGGATCGTCGAGGTAACGCTCCCAGTTGACCATGTCGTTCGACACGGCCATCCCGATCCGCTCGGCCCCGCGCACCTTCGAAATCGAGTCGCCTTTGGCGTTGAAATACATCACATAGGGATAACCCAACCGCTCTTTCGGGTCGGCGATAACGGAGTTTTTATACATCGTGATGTTTTCCCACCACCGCGCGTCGGGGTCGGTCGACATCATCACCGGACGGTCGAGCCGTTGCCATTCGTGAGGCCGGGTTGGATCGGCCGTGGTGTAGGCGGCGCCGATCGAAAGCAACCCGGCCTCGTAGCCTTTGCTCGATCCGCCGAAATAGGTGATCCAATATTTGTCGTCATGTTTGTTGAGCGCATAACCGCCCCCCCATTGATAGTCGACCAAGGCGAGGTAACCGCCTTTCTGGTTGGCGTCCCAGTCCGCGTCGTCCGAGAACGAGAGTACGCGCCCGGTGGTGGTCCAATCGAGCAGGTTGGCGCTTTCGGCCATCCAGGTTTCGTAGCCGCGGCCGTCGAAGATGAAGTAATACATATACCACTTGCCGTCGCGGCGGAAAATAGTCGGGCAATCGGTTCGCAGGGTGGCGTCGGCCCCGGTCATCACCAGACCGTATTTGTAGGGCGTTTTCACTTCGTTGTAAATCCGGAACATCACCGATTCGGGAACGACCGTCGGGACGTCTTTGGCGGGTTGGGTGAAGAGCAGGATGAGGAGCAGCGGGATCAGAATCATATTCGGGATCGGTTAATTTT
>JAITVB010000202.1 GCA_031286025.1 Rikenellaceae bacterium | reverse complement strand
GATGACCGCATCACCCCCATCCTGGGCGACGCTTCGGCTATCCTGGGCCGTCATTACGACTTTATCCTGGCCAACATCAACCGCAACATACTGTTGAATGACATGGAGGCTTACGCCGCAGGGCTCAACCCCGGCGGCACGCTCTTTATGAGCGGTTTTTTGGAAGTCGACATTTCCGCCATCGTGGATAAAGCGGAGTCCTTGGGTTTACGCAAAGAACAACAGGATCTCCGCGAAGGATGGGCAATGGTCGTCTGCAAAAAACAATCCCGACGGGCCTGATAACAGCAGCGGTACGGCGGGCTAAAGCCCGCCGTACCGCTGCTGTTGACCCTACTAATCTTTTTTGCGCCCGGCTTTCTCAATAATCACAGCCAACAGAATCACCATCCCTTTAATCACCTGTTGCCAGAAGGGAGACACGTTGAGCAGCACCAGACCGTTGTTCAACACACCGATGATCAGCGCCCCGATCACCGTGCCGATGATCGATCCTTTGCCGCCATTGAGCGAGGTGCCGCCGATCACCACCGCGGCGATCGAGTCGAGTTCATAGCCCATTCCGGCATTGGGTTGCGCCGAGTCGAGGCGGGCCGTCACCAGAATCCCCGCCACGGCCGAAAGTACTCCGGCCAATGTGTAAACAACCATCTTCACCCGGCGAACGTTGACCCCCGACAGGCGTGTCGCTTTTTCGTTGCCGCCCACGGCATAGATATAGCGCCCGGTCTTGGTTTTGCGCATGAAAAAAGTAAAGAGCGCGATCACTCCGATCGACACCCACACCGGCATCGGGATGCCGAGCCACCAACCCGTGCCGACGAACGCGAACGTATAGCCCAGTCCCGTGATCGGGAAGCCGCCCGTATAGAGCATCGTGAAGCCGCGCGCCATCGTGAGCATCGCCAACGTGGCGACAAACGGCGGGACTTTGAATCGGGTGATCATCAACCCATTGAACCATCCGAGCGCCCCTCCGGCGATCAGCGCTGCGAGCACCACGCCGAAGAAGGTAAACCCAATGAACGCGTCGATCCCCGTGATCCCGATCCCCCACTCGACCAACCCGGCGGCAATGGCTCCGCTGAAGGCAAGGATCGAACCGACCGACAGATCGATCCCGCCGGTGAGGATTACCAACGTCATTCCGACTGAGATACAGAGGTTGACGGAAATCTGCCGCATTACGTTAAACAGGTTGTCGGCCGTGGCGAATTTGTCGGAGAGGAGGGTCATCGCCAACACCATCAGCGCCAAGGCGAAGAGGTGCTGCAGGAACGATGCGTTGAATTTGGGTTTTAATGCGATCGGGATCATCGGGCGCTATTTTTCGGGTAACGATGCTTTCAGTATTTTTTCTTCGGAAAACTCCTCGCGGAAAAACTCGCCCGTCAGGCGCCCCTCGCACAGGGTGATGATACGGTCGGAAACGGCCATGATCTCGGGCAGTTCCGAGGAAATGACGACGATCGCCATACCCTTGCCCGCCAGGTGGTCGATCAGGCGGTAGATCTCGTTCTTGGCGTTGATGTCGATTCCGCGCGTAGGTTCGTCGAGCAGCAGGATGTCGGGGTCGGTCAACAGCCATTTCGACAGGACGACCTTTTGTTGGTTGCCGCCACTGAGTTCTTGCGCCTTCTGGCGTACGGAGTGCGACTTAATGTCGAATTTCCGGCGAAACCCTTCGGCCTGGGCCCTTTCGCCACGAAAGTGGAGGACGCCCCCTTTCAGCACACGATCGAGCGAGGCCAAAGCAATATTCCGGGCAATATCCATTTCAAGCACCAACCCGTCCGTCTTGCGGTCTTCGGGGATCAGCGCGATACCGTGGCCGATCGCCTCTTTCGGGTTGCGGGGCATCACCCGGCGGTCGCCGATAAGCAGCGTGCCGGTGCCGCGCCGGCCGTGGAGGCCAAAAATGGTTTCGAACAGTTCGGTGCGTCCCGCTCCCATCAGGCCGTAGATGCCCAGTACTTCCGAGGCGTGTGCTTCGAAGCTGATATCTTTCACGATGTGTTTCGATCCTTCCTCCGACCGCAGGCAAACGTTTCGTGCTTCGAGCCGTTTCTCGCCCACCGGGTGTGACCGTTTTACGAAGAGGTCTTTGCGTTCGCGGCCCACCATCAGGCGGATGATCTCTTCGACCGGGGTGTCCGACACTTCGCTTTCGCTGACGAACCGGCCGTCGCGCAGCACGGTGACACGGTTGGCGATCTGCGTCAGTTCGTCCATCTTGTGGGTGATATAGACGATCCCCACCCCCTTGGCCGTGAGCGAGGCGATAGTTTTGAAGAGCAGCGTCGTTTCGTTTTCCGACAACGACGAAGTGGGTTCGTCCATAATCAGCACCCGGGCGTCGAACGAGAGCGCCTTGGCAATCTCGACCACCTGTTGCCGGCCCACGCGCAGGTCGCTCACCGGTCGGCGGATATCTTCCGTAAATTGCAGACAATCCAGGATTTCTTCAGCCTGCCGGTACATTTCCCTGTAATCGATCGTCCCGAAGGGGGTTTGTGGCTCACGGCCCAAAAAAATATTTTCGGCCACAGAAAGGCAGGGCACCAAATTCAGCTCCTGATGGATCATCGATATACCGGCCCGTTGGGCGTCGGCCGTATTTTTAAAACGGATTTCTTCGCCGTTGAGCAGTACCCGACCTTCATATTCCGTGTAAGTTCCCGACAAAATGTTCATCAAGGTCGACTTGCCGGCGCCGTTTTCGCCCACGACGGCATTGACCTGTCCTGCGTAGACGTTGAAATAGACGCTGTCGAGGGCCAACACGCCGGGCCACCGTTTGGTAATCCCTTGGGCTTGCAGGATAATATGACTCGTCCCGTTAATCACCGACCGGTTCTATATAAGAAATTTTCAGCGGTGCATCGACAACTACTTCGAGTTTAAGCGGTACGATCCGCAGAATCTCGGCCGCCGGGCGGTCGGGATAAACATCCGCGGCACCGGCAAAGATCACCACGGCGCCATTTTTCAGCCTCGGCCGCACGGGATCGATCACCAACGAATCAATCCGGCCGTTGATCTGCGACGATACGAGATTGAAATCCATCGTGTTCTCGAACGCATCGATATCGAACACACCCGAGGCTTCGCGCACGGTGTTGCTAAAAATCCGTCCACAGGAAACGGCGTAAGTCCTTCCGGGCGATTGCAGGGTAAAAAAGTCTTTGTTCACTTCCCCGATGACCCCGCTTCCTGTCAGGAAAATCGATTTCGGAAAGCCGATCCCGATGTTTTTACCGTATCGGTCGGCCAAGGTCTTCGGGTCGGCCTGCAGCAGGCTGTCGAATGTGCGCCAATCGAGCGCCACGGCGAGAAGTGAGTCGAGGTCGTGATGCCAGAAACGGTCGACCAACTCTTCGGGGTCGAACGCCTGTTCGGCCAGACGGGCGTTGCGTTCGGAAAACCTTTCGATGCGGATCGAACCCGCGAGGCAGGCCACCGCTGCAGCGACCGCCAGGACGATATAAATGACCTTTTTCATCGGGTACACGGATTATTCGGGTAAATATCGGTCGACGTTTTCCGCCGTGACCATCTCGACCACCACGGGCATTTTTTCCGTAAAATCGCGGTCGCCCCGGATCCAACGGTCGGCCAGTTCGGCCGCCGTGCGGGCGATCACCACCGGAAACTGCATTCCCGTGGCTTCGATCTTGCCGTCCCGGATGGCCAACAGCACATCGTCGGCGCCGTCAAACCCGAAGATCTTGATCTGTTTCGCTTTCCCCGCAGCCAGAACGGCTTGATAGGCACCCA
>JAITVB010000179.1 GCA_031286025.1 Rikenellaceae bacterium | reverse complement strand
GTTCATGCATCGCAAAAATAGTGATTTTTATACAGTGGCAACGGCTTTTGCGTGGAATTTGTTGCATTCTGCCTATCTTTGTCGTGAAAATTAAGAACCGTACCATGAAAAACATAGCCATCCTGGCCGGCGGTAATTCGTCCGAATATGACGTTTCACTGGACAGTGCGGCCCAGGTCGAAAAAGCGATCGACCGCGAAAAATACACCCCTTACCCGATCTTCGTCAAAGGCTCGCGTTGGTTTCACCGGGACGCGGTGGGCGTTGAAGCCGATGTGGACAAAAACGATTTCTCGATCACCGTCGGCGGCCGGAAGATCATGCTCGAATACGGCCTGATCCTGATCCACGGCACCCCGGGCGAGGACGGCCTGTTGCAGGGTTATTTCGAACTGATGGGTATCCCCTATTCGTCGTCGGGCGTATTGGCGTCGGCCCTCACGTTCGACAAGTCGCTGACCAAAAAGATCGTGGCGGGCGCCGGTGTACCGATGGCCCGCGAAGTGCTGATCCGCAAAGGCGAAGCGGCCGACCCCGAAAAAATCGTCGCCACGCTCGGCCTGCCCCTCTTCGTAAAGCCCAACGCCAGCGGCAGCAGTTTCGGCGTAAGCAAGGTAAAAACCGTCGAGGCATTGTTACCCGCCGTCGAAACCGCCCTGACCGAGAGCGACCGGGTGCTCATCGAGGAGTTTATGGCAGGCACGGAAGTGAGTTGCGGCGCGATGGTGGCCGGCGGCCGCGAATATTTTTTCCCGCCGACGGAAATCGTTTCGATGAAGGAATTTTTCGATTACGAAGCCAAATACACCCCCGGCATGTCCGACGAGATCACCCCGGCCCGCATTGCGCCCGAAGTGACGGCCGCCGTGCAACACCAGGCGATGAACATCTACAAATTCCTTGGTTGTCGCGGTGTGGCCCGCGTCGACTTTATCATCCGCGACGGAGTGCCCCACATGATCGAGATCAACACGGTCCCCGGTATGAGCAGCGGCAGCATCATTCCTAAGCAGGCCCGTGAAATGGGTCTTCCCCTTTCCGGACTTTTTGATATCATTATCGAAGATACGTTCAACCGTTAAACCCAACGACATGCCACATCCGGTATTTACGAAAGGATTGAGGGAGATCCGGTCCTATGCGATCATCACGCTCGGGTTGGCGCTCTATTCGTTTGCCTACGCGGCGGTGGTCGCACCGGCCGATTTCGTGGGCGGCGGCGCAAGCGGGATCGCCATGATCATCTACTACGCCACGGGCGGAGCCAACGGAGGTATCCCGATCGGTTACTCGTTCTTCGTGATCAACGCCCTGTTGGTTACTGTGGCCACGTTTATTATCGGGCCCCGGTTCGGGGCCAAGACGATCTATGCCATTGTCTGCATCTCGGTGCTGATGTCGGTGATGCAGCGATTCATCCCACCAGATATGATCGGGCTGAGCCAGGACAAGCTGCTCTCGGCCATCCTCGGCGGGGCGATCGCCGCGACCGGCATCTCGATGTGTTTCTCACAGGGGGGCAGCAGCGGCGGCACCGACATTATCGCAATGATCATCAACAAATACCGCAACATCAGTTACGGCCGCATCCTGATGGCGTGCGACACGGTCATCATCGGTTCGTCTTATTTTCTTTTCAAGGATATTTCGGTGCTGATCTACGGCTATGTGTTGGTGGGGACTTTCGGCTACGCGCTCGATGCGATCATCGCCGGCAACAAACAGTCGTCGCAGATTTTCATCATGTCGAAAAGGTACGAACTGATCGCCGACCGGATCGCCTTTGACGTCAAACGCGGCGTGACGGTTTTGGAGGGCAGCGGTTGGTACTCCAAGAAACCGCAAAAGGTGCTGATGGTCGTTTGCCGCAAGACCGACACGCAGGCGATTTATAAAGCGATCAAGGAGTGTGACCCCGAAGCCTTTATCACGGTAGGCAGCGTCATGGGAGTATACGGCCAGGGATTCGAGATCCTGCGCACAAAGTAACACCGCTCACGTATCGCTGAGAGGAATGTTTAAAAAAGATGCCTGAAAACACAACCATAGCCGCCATCGCCACCGGTCCCGGCGGGGCGTTGGCCCTGATCCGGGTCAGCGGCCCGGAAGCCATTGCCGTTACCGATCGCGTCTTTTGGCATCCCGGCGGCAAACGGTTGGCCGACCAACCCGGTTTCTCGATCGCCTATGGCGATATCCGCGACGGCACACGAACGGTCGACGATGTCCTCGTTTCCGTCTTTCGCGCTCCTCGTTCCTACACGGGCGACGATATGGCCGAGATCAGTTGCCACGGTTCACCCTACATCCAACAGGAAATTCTGCGCCTGCTCCTGTGCAAAGGTGCCGTTGCCGCCGCGCCGGGCGAATTTACCTTGCGCGCCTTTCTGCATGGTAAGATGGGGCTTTTGCAGGCCGAAGCCGTCGCCGACGTAATCGCCTCGGACAGCCGCGCGTCACACGCCTTGGCCGCCAATCAGATGAGGGGAGGCTACTCCGAAGAGTTCCGCGCACTGCGCGGCCGCCTGATCGAAGTCGCCTCGCTCGTCGAACTCGAACTCGACTTTGGCGAAGAGGAGGTCGAATTTGCCGATCGCAGCCAACTGCTTCTGTTGATCGATGCTATCGGAGAAAAGATAGACTCGCTAAAGTCGTCCTTTGCCCTGGGCAATGTGATCAAGAACGGCGTTCCGGTCGCTATCGTCGGCCCGCCCAACGTCGGAAAATCTACCCTGCTCAACGCCCTGCTCAAGGAAAATCGGGCGTTGGTATCAGATATTGCCGGCACCACGCGCGACCTGATCGAAGAAGAGATCACCTTGGGGGGTATCCGTTTTCGGTTCATCGACACGGCCGGCATCCGGACGACCGACGACACCCTCGAATCGATGGGCATCGAACGTACCCTGCAACGGATGGAACAGGCGGCGATTGTGCTGCTGCTAACCGACATCGCCGACGATCCCGCTGTTTTGCCTGTCCGCATCGAATCGCTCAATCTTTCCACGGGACAATCGTTGGCCATCGTCCTGAACAAGTCCGACCTGCTGTCGGAAGACGAGTTGACGGCACGGACAGAGGAGTGGCAGCGTGTTTGGGCCGAGACATCCTTTTTTGCTCTTTCGGCCAAATCGGGCCAAGGCCTCCCGCAACTGAGCGATTACTTGTGCGCGGCAATACGGGACGAACGTATCGAACGCGGCGACGTCATCGTGTCGAACGTGCGCCACCACGAAGCCTTGATCCGCGCCTCTGAATCGCTGCAACACGCGCGTGCGGCGCTGACCTCCGCTCTCTCCGGCGACCTGCTGTCGGAAGACTTGCGCGGCGTAATCCATGCCTTGGACCTGATTACCGGCGATATCACGACCGATGATATCCTGTCCTCTATTTTTAGTAAATTCTGCATCGGAAAGTAGAATTAGTAGCGGTAGTGATCCGATTTATACGGTCCTTCGGTTTTGACACCGATGTATTCGGCTTGGGCCGGGGTGAGCCGGGTCAGGTGCACGCCCAACGCGTCGAGGTGCAGCCGGGCCACTTCCTCGTCCAGTTCCTTGGGCAGGCGATGGACGTCGATCGCGAGGGGTTTGGTCCACAATTCAATCTGGGCCAACACTTGGTTGGTAAACGAGTTGCTCATCACGAACGACGGATGGCCGGTGGCGCAACC
>JAITVB010000128.1 GCA_031286025.1 Rikenellaceae bacterium | reverse complement strand
CCTCGGCCTGAACGAAGACAACTTCGGCGAACTGGCCGACCCCTTCGGCGGCGTGCAAGACCTCGAAGCCCTGAAGATCAAAACCCCGGCCGATCCCGACCGGACGTTTTCGGACGACCCGCTGCGAATGATCCGAGCCGTGCGCTTCGCCACCCAACTGGGTTTCGATATCGACCCCGATACGTTCGATGCGATGACCCGCAACCGCGGGCGCATCCGCATCGTATCCAAAGAGCGTATCGCCGCCGAACTCGACAAAATCATGGAATCGCCCGTCCCTTCGATCGGTTTCGACCTGTTTGACAAATGCGGCCTGCTCCCCTTGATTTTTCCGGAACTGGCCGCCTTGAAAGGCGTCGAAGTCGTCAACGGCCGCGGCCACAAAGACAATTTTCTGCACACACTCAAGGTGTTGGATAATGTCGCCCGCCGTTCCGAAAATCTATGGCTGCGTTGGGCGGCCTTACTGCACGACGTCGCCAAACCCGCCACCAAGGCCTACGACGCTCGCCAGGGTTGGACCTTCCACGGTCACGAGACCCTGGGCGGCAAAATGGTTCCCCGTATTTTCCGCGAGTTGAAACTGCCGCTCAACGAAAAGATGAAATACGTCCAGAAACTCGTTTTTCTGCACCTGCGCCCGATCATTCTTTCGGAAGAAGAAGTGACCGATTCGGCCGTGCGACGGTTGCTGTTCGAGGCGGGCGACGATATCGACGATCTGATGACCTTGTGCGAGGCCGACATCACCTCGGGCATCGAAAGCAAGGTGAAGCGTTACCTGCGTAACTTCGAAACCGTCCGCGACAAATTACGTGAAATCGAGGAGAAAGACCGCATCCGCAACTTCCAACCGCCAATCACCGGCGAACTGATCATGCAGGTCTACGCTATCGAACCCTGTCGCGAAATCGGTCTGATCAAGGAGGCGGTCAAAAACGCCATCCTCGACGGCGAAATCGAAAACGACTACGCCCAAGCCTATGCCCTGATGGAGCGTGTGGCCGCCGGTCTGGGCCTGCACAAGGCGACGGATGCCCCGGGGGCGTAGGTCTCAAGGACTCGTATTATTAAATTGGAGGATTCTTATCCCCGTAATAAATTTTTAACTTATCTTTGGCACTGGTTATACGGGTGTTTTGAAACATGGCGCAAATCACAGAAATCGGGCGATTGCCGGATCATTTCTCCGGACTTTGTTGACATGCGACATACCAAACTGAGTATCAACGGACAAACGACGATGTAACACGTTGCATTAAAAAAAGCGCTGCAACCGAGATCACCGCCGCTCGGCGGACGAGTTCAATGTAGTTAATAATTTTTCCGGAAAGTTATGCTTTTCCGGGGGTACTCTCGATACAAAATCAAAAACGAACGATATGCTCCACGTCCTCGATCAACAAAACACCATCCTCAACAAATTCATGGAGGAACTCCGCGACTGCGAGATCCAACAAGACCGCATGCGCTTCCGCCGAAACATGGAACGCATCGGCGAAATCCTCGCCTACGAAATCAGCACAACCTGTCATTATGTAACCCGTAGCGTGGAAACGCCCTTGGGTACGGCAGACGTCGCCGTGCCCGACGACGATGTGGTACTGGCCGCTATCCTCCGCTCCGGTCTCCCGCTCCACACCGGGTTCCTCAACTATTTCGACCGCGCCGAAAGCGCCTTCATCTCGGCCTACCGCCATTATAAGAAGGACGGCTCGATCAAAGTGGAAATCGACACGATCATCTCGCCCGACCTTTCGGGCAAAACCCTCGTGCTGATCGATCCGCTGCTAGCGACCGGCACCTCGGTCGAGGCCGTTTACAAGGCCCTCTCCAAAATGGGCGGCGAACCGGCGGCGTTGTACATTGCCTCGGTGTTGGCTAGCGAAGACGGCGTGGAATATGTCAAGGAGAAATTCGGCCCGAAGGCCGAGGTGTGGACCGTGGCGGTCGACGCCGAACTGACCGTCAAATCCTACATCGTGCCCGGCATCGGCGACACGGGTGATTTGGCCTATGGCGAAAAGATCTGACGCGATGAACAACTGGCGCATCGGCAACGGCTATGATGTCCACCGACTGGCCCCGGGCCTTCCGTTGCGGATCGGCGGCGTGCAGGTCGAACATGACCGCGGGGCGGTGGCCCATTCCGACGGCGACGCGGCGATCCATGCTCTGTGTGACGCCTTGTTGGGTGCAGCCGGGCTGCGTGACATCGGGTTCCACTTCCCCGATACTTTTGCGGAGTTTAAAGGTATCGACAGTAAAATCCTGCTGCGAAAAACGGTTGCCCTGGTCGCTGAAAAAGGATACACGATCGGCAATGTCGACCTCACCGTCTGCCTGCAACGCCCCAGACTGAAGCCGTTGATTCCTCAGATGCGAGCCGTGTTGGCCGAAACGATGGGCGTCGATCCGGATCGTGTCAACGTCAAGGCAACCACGACCGAGCAGTTGGGTTTCGTCGGCCGCGAAGAGGGCGTGGCCGCCTATGCCGTTGCCATGATCCGCAAATAAGGCCGGGCACAAAGTCCGATCGAAAGATGACCGAAGAAATCATTTATCCGTGGGGCGATACCCGTCGCTACAACAGCTACTCGGGCTATTTTCGAAAAATATTCGGGGGGCGGGTACAGAAAGTGACCCTCAATGCCGGTTTCACCTGCCCCAACCGCGACGGCACGCTCTCGACCGGCGGCTGCACTTTTTGCAACAACGAAGCCTTCACTCCATCGTACTGTACCCCCGAAAAAACGATCCGCCGACAAATTGCCGAAGGGATGGAATTCCATGCCGGGCGCTACCGCCGCGCGACGCAATATCTTGCCTATTTTCAGTCTTTTTCGAATACCTACGCCCCGCTCGAACGGCTGCGCGAAATTTACGACGAAGCCCTTGCGGTCGAAGGGATTGCAGGCTTGGTGATCGGTACACGCCCCGATTGCGTCGATTCAGAAAAGCTCGACTTCTTCGCTGAACTGGCCCGCGACCGCTACGTCATCATCGAATACGGCGTCGAATCGTGCTGCGACGAGACCTTGCACGCTATCAACCGCGGCCACGATTTTGCCTGCGCCCAACGCGCCATCCGGGCTACGGCAGAACGCGGTATCCACGTCGGCGCACACTTCATTCTCGGTCTCCCCGGTGAAACCCGCCGGATGATGATCGACCAGGCCGCACGCATCAACGACCTCCCTCTCGACACCGTAAAATTCCATCAACTCCAGATCTTTCGCGACACCCCGATGGGCCGTGATTGCATCGCCCACCCCGAACGCTACCCTCTCTTCGGACTCGACGAGTACATAGACCTGTTCATAGACCTCCTCGTAAAATTGCGTCCCGACTTAGTCGTCGAACGTTTCGCCGGCGAAGCCCCCCCAAGATACCACATCGGCCACCGTTGGGGTCTGATCCGAAACGAAACCCTCCTCAAAATGCTCGAATCCCGCCTGAACGAACGGAACCTGTGGCAAGGACGGGCATTGGGCGATCTTTAACTGCCACTTTTTCAAAAAAGTGCCGATCATGGGCGGCTAATGTTTATCTTTGCCGTATGGTACCGTATATTCAGTTGGAGGCGATTGGGAAATCGTTTGGAGATCTTGTGCTTTACAGGGACATCGACATGACCTTGGGCGAGGGTCAGCGAGTGGCCCTGGTGGCCAAGAACGGAGCGGGGAAAACCACCCTGCTTAATATTATTGCCGGAAAGGAGGCGCCGGATGCGGGGCAGGTGATTTTCAGGAACGAGCTGCGGATCGGGTATTTGGAGCAGGAGCCGGAGTTGGCGGCGGGGATGACGGTACTTGAGGCGGTTTATCGGTCCGGAGGCGAGGTGAGCGAGGTGACCAAGGCGTATGAACAGGCGTTGGAGTCGAACGACCAAGTGGCGCTTGAGGCGTTGCTTCCGGAAATGGAACACCTGGGTGCGTGGGATTACGAGTACCGGGCGAAGGCGATCCTGACGAAGCTGCGGATTACGAAGTTGGATCAGTTGGCGGCGACCCTTTCGGGCGGCGAACGCAAGCGCGTGGCGTTGGCGGCGGTGCTGATCGACGACCCCGATGTGCTGATCCTCGACGAACCGACGAACCACCTCGATCTGGATATGGTTGAGTGGTTGGAGGATTTTTTGATTAAATCCGGAAAGACACTGCTGTTGGTGACCCATGACCGCTATTTTCTCGACCGCCTGTGCAGCGATATTTACGAGTTGGATCAGAAACAGTTGCAGACCTATCACGGCGGTTATGCCGATTACATTGCCGGGCGTGAGGAACGCATCGCCCGTTTCCACGCCGAGGCAGACCGGGCGCAAAACCTTTACCGACACGAGTTGGAATGGATGCGCCGGATGCCCCAAGCCCGCGGCCATAAAGCGAAATACCGCAAAGATGCGTTTTACGAAACGAAAGACAAGGCGTTCCGGAAGCGAGATGAAGGCCGGGTGCGGATGAACATCAAAGCCGATCGCCTCGGGACAAAAATTCTTGAAGTAAAACACCTCTCGAAAAGTTTCGGAGAGAAACGGATCCTCGATGATTTTTCCTACACCTTTACCCGCTATGAAAAACTGGGCATCGTCGGTAAAAACGGCACCGGCAAAACCACATTCCTGAATTTGCTTACCGGCACGATCAAACCCGATAAGGGAGAGATCGACATCGGCGATAGTGTCCGTTTCGGCTGTTATACTCAGCAGGGGATGGTTTTCGAGGAAGATAAAAAGGTAATCGACGTGGCGCGCGAGGTAGCCGAGGTGGTCACCCTGGGCGATGGCAGAACGGTGACCGTCTCGCAATTTTTGAATCTGTTTTTATTCCCTCCGGAAACGCAACAGACCCATGTTCGAAAGCTAAGCGGCGGCGAGCGGCGGCGCCTTTATCTGCTGACGATCCTGATGCAGCGCCCCAACTTCCTCATCCTCGATGAACCGACGAACGACCTCGACCTGATGACGCTCAACGTACTTGAAGAGTATTTGACCGGATTCGGGGGCTGCATAATGGTCGTGTCGCACGACCGCTATTTCATGGACAAAGTGGCGGAACAACTGCTCGTCTTCGAAGACGATGGCCGCATCCGCACGCTCCCGGGCAATTACACGCAATACCGCAACGATCTGCTCGACCGCGAAACGGCTGCATTTCCGGCCGGCCAACCGGTGGAAAAATCCAAACCCGAAAATCCGAAAACGGCCGATCGGCCCCGCAAAATGACCTTTCGGGAAAAGGAGGAATTTTCGCGATTGGAAACGGAGGTCACCGCGTTGGAAGAAGAAAAAGCGTTCTTGGAGAGTGAACTGAGTTCCGGAAATCTGACCCCCGAAAAACTTCGGGAATACTCGGAGCGGATCGGCGGGGTGATTGCCGAAATCGACGAGAAGTCAACGCGTTGGCTCGAACTAAGCGAATTATGATTTTCGGGTGCGAAAATAAAGGAGGTCATTCACATCATTTAAACACATTTCGCATAAATTTAATTATATTTACCCGTGATTCGTTCGGGTTCCGATTAATAAATGACAGCGCCATGGATATCACAAAACAAGAATTGTCAGGTCTGACCCGCCGTGAACACGACCTGTTGGGCGACAAAGACGTCCCGGTCGAATATTATTTCGGAGTGCAAACGATGCGCGCCCTTGACAATTTCAACATCAGCCGGGTACGGCTTCACTTTTTCCCGGAATTCATCCGGGGATTGGCCGTGGTCAAGGAAGCGGCCGCCGAGGCCAATCTCGATCTGGGATCGCTCGAAAAACCGGTCGCCGAGGCGATCATCAAAGCCTGCCGCGAGATCGAAGGCGGAGCGCTGTGCGAACATTTCGTAGTCGATATGGTGCAGGGCGGCGCCGGCACTTCGACCAACATGAACGCCAACGAGGTGATCGCCAACCGTGCCCTCGAAATCCTGGGACACAAGCGGGGCGAATATAAATATTGCCACCCGAACAACCACGTCAACCTGTCGCAATCGACCAACGACGCCTATCCGACGGCGGTCAAGATCGCGCTGCTCAACACTACGCCCAAGCTGATCGCTTCGCTCAAGCAACTGGTCGAAGCGTTCCGGACCAAAGGCAGGGAGTTTGCCCATATCATCAAGATGGGGCGCACGCAACTGCAGGACGCGGTGCCGATGACCCTCGGGCAGGAATTCGACGCCTATGCGGCCAACCTCAACGAAGAGATCGCCCGCCTGGAAAGCAACGTCGGCCTTTTCCTCGAAGTCAACATGGGGGCGACGGCCATCGGTACCGGCATCAACTCCGACCCTGAATACACGGACCTCTGCATCAGGCATCTGCGCGAGATCACGCGATTGCCCATTGTGGCGGCACCCAATATGATCGAGGCAACGAGCGACACGGGAGCCTTCGTGATGTATTCGTCGGCCGTCAAGCGACTGGCTGTCAAGCTGTCGAAGATCAGCAGCGACTTGCGCCTGTTGTCTTCGGGTCCGCGGACCGGGATCAATGAGATAAACCTGCCGCCGATGCAGCCCGGGTCGTCGATCATGCCGGGCAAGGTCAACCCGGTGATTCCCGAAGTGGTCAACCAGATCGCGTTCAAGGTTGTGGGCAACGACCTGACCGTGACGATGGCCGTCGAAGCCGGACAGTTGGAACTGAACGTGATGGAGCCGATCATCGTCTACAGCCTCTTCGAGTCGATCGAAATGCTGATCAACGGGATGAATACGTTGCGCGAAAAGTGTATCGTTGGAATCACGGCCAACGAAGAAATATGCCGCCGGATGGTGATCAACAGCATCGGGTTGGTGACAGCCCTCAATCCCTATCTGGGCTACGAAGTGTCGACCGAACTGGCGCAAGTGGCCATGAAGACCGGCAAAGGGATTTATGAGCTAGTACTTGAAAAGGGACTGATGTCGAAAGAAGAGTTGGACAATATTCTGTCGCCCGAAAATATGGTAAAACCGCGGAAGTTTCAGCGGAAGTAACCGGAGTCATATAAAGGCGCGCAGGCAACCGCGCCCCGCCTCGATCGTCCCCTCGCTGTAAAACGGCTTCAGCATAGTTCCTTAATCATCAGATAGTCTTCGTGCCCCGCACCATCGGGCCGCTCGGCCACCACGGCGTAGCCCAACCGTTTGTAGAACCTCACGGCGGGGTTGTCCTGCTGCACTGACAGCGAAGTGCGCCGATATCCCGCCTCGTGCAGCAGCTCGAAGAGATGCTCCATCATGAGGGTTCCCACGCCCCGTCCGCGCCACTCGGGCAACACCGAAATTGCGAGTTCGGGGGTGAGTTCGTCGATATGCCCGTAGGCAGGAATTATGCGCGCCCACGCCGCGCCGATAACCCGCCCGTCAGCCTCCGCCACCACGCCGAGATCGCCATCGCGGCCGAAGCCGTCGATGTAGACGAAAATCTCGGGCCGCCGGATTATCTCGCGCGCGGGTGGTTCCACCCCATCGGGGATGAAGATCGAGTGGTAGAGAAACATCTCCAATAGAGGGTGATCGCGGCTCTCTATCGTGCGTGTCCTAGGTCTGTTCATATCACAAAAACAGAGAATTTTTCACTACCTTACAAACCCATTATGTCTTTAAAGTTTTACAGGTACAAGGGGCCGTTCGGGGTGCGGTGCGATTGCCTGCGTGTGTCTTGCATAGGCCATCATCAATCAGCCGAGGATTTTCCGTACCTTGCGTGGCAGGCTAGCCGCGACCAGGTCGTAGGAATCGCGGAGCCACTCGCGTACCAACCTGTCGGGCAGGCCGATCGAGTGGATCGTGTTCCAATGAACCTTGTTCATGTGGTAGCCGGGCAGCACCGCGTCGGGATACCGTTCGCGCAGGATGACGGCCCGTTCGGGATCGCACTTGACGTTGATCCATTGTTTTTCCGTATCGTCCATCGCGGCCAGACAAAAAATCCTGCCGCCTACCTTGTAGGCGAGCGTCACCTCGTCGAAAGGCGTTTCTTCG
>JAITVB010000124.1 GCA_031286025.1 Rikenellaceae bacterium | reverse complement strand
TGTCGATGTTTGTCATGTCGACTTTCCCCTGGGGATTAGCCGCGCTTCCGCGTACCGCCGGGGCGGCCGTCACCAGATCGGCGCAAGCCTGATCGAGCGCCACGGGATCGAACGAAGCCGCCATCCCCAAGTCGGGCACGATCGGAATGTCGTTACAATCGAAACAATCGCAGTTGGGCGACACGTTCATAATGAAACTCACGTGGAAATGGGGTTTTTCGTGCAGGATCGCCCAGGTGTATTCGGCGATCTTGCGGTTCATCAATGCCGAGGAGTTTTCCCACACAGGTTGCGCCGCATCGAATCGACACACGGCGACGCACTGACCGCAACCCACGCACAGGTCGTAATCGATCCCGGCCCGCTTCCCGGCGTTGAGCGTCACCGCGCCGTAGTTGCAATCCTTGACGCACTGGCTGCAACCGGTGCAATTGTTTTGGTCGATGATCGGTTTTGACGAGGAGTGCAAGTCGAGTTTCCCGCCGCGACTGGCCGCCCCCATCCCGAGGTTCTTCAGGACGCCGCCGAAACCCGCCTGCTCATGACCCTTGAAATGGGTCATCGAAACGATCACGTCGGCATCGGCCACGGCCGAACCGATCTTGGCCGATTTACACACCGGCAGGTCGAGCGGGATTTCGCGGTATTCGGTTCCTTTCAGACCATCGGCTATGATCACCGGCGCTTTCAGCGAGATGGCGTTAAACCCGTGTTCAAAAGCACTTTCGAGGTGGTCGATCGCATTCGACCGGCGGCTCGAGTAAAGCGTGTTCGAGTCGGTAAAAAAGACGCGCGCACCCAGGCTCTGCAAGATCATCGCCAAGCGGGCGGCATAGTTATGGCGGATGTAGGCCAGATTACCCGGCTCGCCGAAGTGGATCTTTACGGCGGTAAACTTGTCCTTGCAATCGAGCGATTCGATGCCGGCCGCCTTCACTAAGCGTTCCATTTTGTCCAACAGGTTGACCGTCCCGTTGGTTTTCATATTGGTAAAATAGACTTTCGATGCCATCGTGCGGAGGGTTTTATGGGTTATTTTTCTTGGTGAACCGATTCGTAGTAAAGGTCGAGCAGGCGGCGGGCGGCGATAAACGAGCTCAGACGGTTTTCGAGTACGTCGCGTTCCATCGTGTCCAAGACCGTTCTGACGCTCTCGTTCTGATAAAACCCTTCGCGCAGCGCCTCGTCGACCGTTTCGTACATCCAATACTTGGCTTGCCGATGACGATTTTTATCAAAAAAACCGTTGCTCTTCGTAAACTTCAGAAAATCCTCTACCCCGCCCCAGAGTTCGGTCAGGCCGAGTTTCTGGTGCGAGGAGCAGGTGCAGACCCGCGGTTTCCAACCCGATTCGGGCATCGGGAAAAGGCTCAGCGCATTAAGGAACTGGCGGCGGGTCAGATCGGCGCGGTCGATGTTCGTGCCGTCGGCCTTGGTGACCGCCACCAGATCGGCCATCTCCATAATGCCGCGTTTGATGCCTTGCAACTCATCGCCCGCGCCCGAAATCTGAAGCATCAGGAAGAGGTCGACCATCGAGTGGACGGCCGTTTCGGACTGCCCCACCCCGACAGTTTCGATGAAGATCACGTCGAAACCCGCCGCTTCGCACAGCACCACCGTTTCACGCGTCTTACGCGCCACGCCGCCCAACGAGCCCGCCGAAGGCGAAGGGCGGATAAAGGCGTCGGGATTGTGTACCAAGGTCTCCATCCGGGTCTTGTCGCCAAGGATCGAGCCGCCGCTGCGTTCCGAACTGGGGTCGATCGCCAACACGGCCAACTTATGGCCGAGGCCGGTGATCCGGTTGCCGATCGCTTCGATAAACGACGACTTTCCGGCACCTGGCACCCCTGTGATCCCGATCCGCACCGAACGTCCCGTGTGGGGCAGGCAACGTTCGATAATTTCCTGCGACCGGGCGTAATGTTCGGGCAACAGACTTTCGACAAGGGTGATCGCCTGGCTCAAGATCGTAATGTTTCCGGCCAGAATGCCTTCGACGTAATCGTCGGTAGTCAGCATCCGACGCGCCCGCTTCTTGAAATAGGGATTTACGACGGGGGGCTGTTCGATGCCGACATTGATCTTTAATGCGCTCTCGCCACGGGGTCCTTGATGATGGTCTGCGTAGTGTTCCATAGCGTTATATCTTATAATTCCAAACAGCCCATGACCTTTCGGCCTGGACGACCAACATCGCGTAGCCCCCCATCGCCGTTGCCCCGCGCAGGCGGCCCCGGCGTAGAAATTCGGTCTGGGGCGGGTTGTAGACCAGATCGATCAACAGGTGTTCCGGCCCGATCGCATCATAAGGCAACTCGGGAAAGGTATCCATTTTCGGGTACATTCCCAATGGCGTAGTGTTAATAATCAATCGGTGCATCCGAATCACATCCGGAGTGAGTTCTTCGTAGGCAATCGTACCGGACGAGGCCGTCCGCGACACCGGACGGTAGCGAATGCCGTGTTTCGACAAAATAAAATCCACGGCACGCGACGCCCCTCCCGTGCCCAAGACCAACGCATCGGGCCGGGTGCCGCGGGTGAGCGAGAGCAGCGACGCCTCGAAGCCGTGGGCGTCGGCATTACAGCCTGTCAAAAACGGTTTTTCGGAGCGGCGCTCAATGCGGATGCAATTGACCGCGCCGATCGCCTCGGCCTCGGGATCTATCTGATCCAGATATCTGAGAACCTGTTGTTTGTACGGAATCGTAACGTTCAATCCCGCCAGGTCGGGGTGGCGTCCGAGCAGGCCGGGCAATTCGTCGATCGTTTCGAGCTGAAAATTTTCATAAACGGCATCAGCAATCCCCTCTTCCGAAAACTTTTTCGAAAAATAGCCGCGGGAAAAGGAGTGCCCGACGGGATTGCCTATGAGTCCGAACCTGCGCATCAGCCGATATATTTGACAATGGAGAAACTGCCGATCAACAGCACCGTGAAGGCGATCGCCAACCAGTTGAAATATTTCTCGATAAACGCCTTGATCGGCGATCCGAACCGCCAGATCAGCCACGCGATCAAGAGAAAGCGCAGCCCGCGGCTGATGACCGAGGCGACGACGAACATCGCAAAGTTAATCTTAAACACCCCGCCCGCAATCGTAAACAGTTTGTAGGGGATCGGCGTAAATCCGGCCGTAAAGATCACCCAGAAGTTATGGTCATTGTAAAGCTGTCTGATCTCCAGGTATCGGTCGGGCGTAAACCCGGGGATAATATCGAAAAAGAAGTTGGCCACCCCGGTAAACTCACCCCCTGCCGTGAGCCAGAGAAAATAGCCGAGCGCATAGCCCCCCATCGCCCCGAGCACCGACCCCGCCGTGCAGACCGTCGCATAACGGAACGATTTGACCGTGCAACCCAAACAACACGCAATCAGCAACACATCGGGCGGAACCGGAAAAAAACTCGATTCGGCAAAGGCCATCAGGAAAAGGGCCAACACGCCCCAACGGGTATCGGCCCAATGCAGTATCCAGTGGTAGATTTTTTTCATAACTTATTCCGGTTCCATGCGTTTCGGAACCGATGCCGCAAAGCTACACATTTATCCGGATAAACGGACGTTTTCGAACGGTTGTTTTCGAACGGGGGCGGGAAACCTGTCGTTCCCCTCCAACCGTCAAGCGCAGATGGGCCGTAAGCATCGGTGCCTCCGTGCTGTCTTGCTAACAAGCCAGGCACAAGACGATCAAAAACAGTGTCCCGAACAGCAACGTCTCAAAATCCACATATCCCTCCAACTTCCGGTTCAGCTTTCTGTTGATCCGGCAGCGTTTGACGTAGATCGAGTTTTTGTTTTTATAACCATAGAGTATGCACAACTCCTCGTCCGTGAAGCCGCATTTTTCGAGGCTGCACATCTCGATCTCGGCTTCGCTCAACCGCCCTTCGCGCAAGGCGAGCTGCTCGGCGTTTTCCAACACCTCTTCCGGAATTCCGATGATCTGCTTTTCCTTGAGCGATCGAATACCTACCGCCTGAATGAATCTGCGGTAAAACAACTCCGTGTCGTGCCCGTACAGGAAAGCCAACCCGATCAGTTCACGTATCAGAGCCAGGCGGCGGTGTGAAAAGTCTTTCATATCCCAGTCAAATTATCGAATCACCCTAACCGGATGCTGTTCGAGCGTCCGGGAAACAACCTTTCTCTCCGACATTCGCCGGAGAGAAAGGTTTATGGATTGTTGGGAGAGTCGCCGCCCGGAGGGCTGCTTATCAGGATAAAGATATGAAGTTTTTTGGTTACAAAAAAGAGGACGGATGCGGAAACGCGGCCTTTTTCAGTACCCCTGTTGGATCCGTACAGATTTCCGACTCTGCATTCGATTGAGTATCAGACAACTACATCGATTTCGACAAGGCGGTTTCTTTAGGTTTTTCAAAATGGGCGGGGTATCTTGGCATTGAAAAAATCTTCACTCCGACTTTTAATAAATCAACTTGCCTATGACATAGCCTCTCCCCTCCTCCTCCCCCGGCACAAGTCTAATAACACGATTAACCAACGGTTTGAATCTATGAAAAACAAATTGTTCGTGCTTGTGCTGTGTTGGGTTTGCTGGGCAAACGCGACTCGGGCACAACAGCAAGGGGCCTTGTATGAACCCGCTCCTTTTCCCAGTTCACCCAACGCGTCGTCGTTGGGCATTTACGGCGATATCCCGGTCAGTGAATATACCGGAGTTCCCAACATTGACATCCCGGTCTATACCATCCAGTACGGCGACATCTCGGTCCCGATCAGCATCAGTTACCACGGCTCGGGAATCAAGGTTTCGCAGGAAGCCTCGCAGGTGGGCCTGGGTTGGGCGCTCAACGCCGGCGGGTGCATCTCGCGCACGATCCGCGGATTGGACGATTTCGGAGTAGACGGGTTTGCTCAACCCACACATAAACTTCCCCTGTATTCCCCGTATAATTATCCCCTTTTTATCGGAAGCCAACAACAGCGTCTGGACACGCTGAATCTGTACAAAGCCGTCGGGATCGGTGCAGCCGACGGGGAACCGGACTTCTTTTTTTACAACTTCAATGGCCGGGCAGGCAAATTCATCATCCCCAACTACAACCAACCGGCATTGGAGCTGAAGTTTTCCGGATTAAAGATAAGCACGCCTACCGCGGGCTCCTCTTGGGAAATCGTCGATGAAAAAGGATACACCCATTATTTTGCCACGAACGAAACGACAACCAACTTTTCCAACAACAGTTTCGTAGATGATCCGAATGCGATATACACCTCCGGGAATATCCGAGGGGTGTCGGGGGTAAACTCGGCATATTACATGGACAGCATCCGTTCCCCACGGGGGTTCAGTGTAAAATTCCGGTATAACTCCAGTTTCTACCGGCAAAAAAGCCCGCTCCAACATGCACAAAAAGCATGGACGAGGAGTACCCTGTATCCAAATCAGGAACCCAATTGGACCTCGATGCAGGAGTTCCAAACCCGGTTGTTGGAGGAGATCTCTTTCGGAGGCGGCAAGATCCTGTTCGAATACGGGGCACGGGAAGACATATTGGTCGAAAGCAACCGCCCCACCCGTCTGAGAGCCATCCACATCGTTCAGGGACAGGATACCATCCGGTCGATATACCTGTATAACAACAGCTATTTTCATTCCGTCGGGAACTCCTCCGGAACCAATCGGAAACGGTTGAGGTTGGATAGTCTGGCGGTCGTTTCCAGTGGCGGGCGCATTCCGCCTTATGTGTTCTCCTATGACGACACCCCGCTGCCGGACAAGAACAGTTTCAGCATCGACCACTGGGGGTTTTACAACAACAAACCGAACGACGGACTTCTGCCGAGGGTTCTGACGGATGCTCTATACCCTTATGTTCCCGGCAATGCCGATCGTACACCCGATCCAACTTATGCCAAAGCGGGCATACTGACCCGGATAAAGTACCCGACCGGAGGGACGACCGGTTTCGAATTTGAATCCAATACCTTTGGCGCAACCGCTCTGCCGAATTACCTGATGACGGAGAACGTTGCGCGGACAACGATCCAACTCTCAAAAGAACAAAGCGACGCGGAGCGAACCATCGTCATTCCGGAAAGGGCCTTGGTAACCGTCGACCATCTTTTCTCGACAGGAGACTTGCAAAATCTCGACCTTTCATATTTTGACGTCAGGATGAGGAATATACAAACCGATGCGACTTTCTCCTTAGGATGTCCGGACGCGTTGGAAGAGAATATGGACGACTTTGAATGGTATCAGAGGACCGAGACCGTCCTGTCCGCTGGGACGTATTACGTCCATTTCAACATCGACGAGCACCGTTCCTATACCCAACAGGTCGCTCTTTCATACCTTGTCCCCGTACTTCCGGAGAATCCCGATCCCGAGGTGAACGGCGGAGGTCTGAGGATCGCCAGGGTCACGTCGAAAGACGAGTATGGCCATACGGTCGATGAGAAAGCATACACCTACGCACCGGGAACACTGATCAATCCGCTGTTGTACTATTACACACGGAATAATCTGCCCGATGACGAATACGGCTTCCTCGACCCTCAATTCGCCATCAGCCACAGCCGCATTTGGACCGTGGACGACGGCCAGGGCGAACAGTTCGCGGTACTCGGTTCCGGGAACCTGAACAACGGGAGCCTGGGAGAGGGGTACATCGTCGGTTATCCCGAGGTAACCGTTTCCGACGCCAAAGGCAGCGTCAAAAAACGGTTTAACTGCTTTGCCAACGAAATGCCGGACGACGGCGTGTTTTGGCCCGGATACCCCATGAAGTTTCATGGCGACAACGGATTATGTACCCGGACGGATTATCTCGACAATCAGGGTGAATCTGTCAGGAGAGAAAATTTCGAGTACTCAAACCATAACCGGCAGGTCATCACCAAAGGACTCGGGATGTTCATCCTCCAGATACTTTATTACTGGGAGGATGCCATTGGAACCGGCCTTCCCACAGCCAACGGAACCGCCATTGTAAATCAATTCTTTCCAAGATTCTACGATATGGTTTCAGAACATTGGTACTTGGACAGCAAGACGACGACGGATTATTTTCCCGAAGGGAATATCGTGACACTGACAAATTACGACTACAACGATAAATACCAACTCACCGAACGGCAGACAACCGATTCCCGCGGCCGAAGCGTGGTTTTGCGTACCCGTTACCCGTATGATATTAATACCGGAATCTACCAGACGATGGTCGGCCGTAACATGCTCGACTACCCGGTCGAAACGGTCGAACTGACCGACGGCAAAGCAACCGCCGGCGGATTGCGGACATACATCGGCGAAAACGGAAAATACCTGCCCTCAAAAGCCTACCGCCTGAACTTGACGGAGCCTTTGGCATCGGGCTCGTATGGCGCGTTCAACGGAATAACTCCGAATTCGGCATATTACGATCTGAATCATCCGGATGTGAACATTCTCTCTTACGACTCCAGCGGCAACATTCGCGAAACGGTCGACCGCGAGGGCACACACACGGTTTACCTGTGGGGCTATGAATACCAACATCCCGTAGCCTTGATCGCCAACGCCACCTTCGAGCAGGTGAAGACCGTCCTTACCGAATCGACGATCAACACGTTGGCGGACACCAGTCCGTCCGACGCTACGCTGACAAGCGCCTTTACCTCCCTGCGCAACGCCTCTTCCCTGACCAACAACGGCGCGACGGCCCTGGTGACCGGCTACACTTACAAACCGTTGGTCGGAGTAACCTCCGCAACCGATCCTTCGGGCCGGGTGGTCCATTACGAGTATGATGCTTACGGTCGCCTGGAGTATATCCGGGATGGAGACCGGAACATCCTCGAAAAGTACGAATACAACTACAAACACTAAACGAAACCGATTATGAAACGATATATGAAATGGGGCAGGTGGTTGTTGACCGCCTTACCGCTGTGCCTGTTCGGGCATGGGGCGCTGCATGCCCAGGTTTTCCCGGTCGAGAGCACCTATTATGCCCAACAACAGGGCAGCATCAATTATGTGACGGCCCGGGTATATGAGTACAGTTCGAGTTGGGACCTGAATGTCCGTTCGGCCGCCATTCCCAGAACGGAAAACGGCCCGCAAACGCTTTATTTCGAAAGCGAGTACATGTATACCGGCTCCTATCTCCCGGGGATGGGCTCTCCGAGGTATCACGACCTTTACATCGAATTCGCCCTAAGCAGTTACGGAACGGACATCACTTTCTCGGTCAATCTGGACACCGAATTCGGGACGGGAGTGATCTATGTGAACATTCCAGGGACTCAAGCCAATGCAGGTTCGATCACCCCGGCAACCCAAACGGTTGCTTCTGGCAACAGCGCCCTGACGTTGACCCACACCGGAAGCTCGGGCGTGAATTCCCGGGAATGGCAAACAAGCAATAACGGATCGGGTTGGAATATCGTTTCTTCAGCCACGGGAGACACATACAATCCCGGCATCCTAATCAATACCGGGAGTTCGAACATTACGAAATATTACCGGATCAGGATCAACAACACCCAGTATTCGCCCACAGCCACCATCACAGTAACCCCCGCACAACAGGTAACGGTTGGATCGATCTCCCCCACGTCACAGACGATCAACTACGGGACAACATCGCCCACCCTGACCCACTCCGGAGCCACCGGCGTAACCAACCGCCAATGGCAGCAAAGCATCAACAGCGGAAGCAGTTGGAGCAACATCTCCGGGGCTACCGGCACCACTTATTCTCCTGGAACACTTTATGCTACAACATATTACCGGGTAGTGGCCAACGGCAATCTTTACTCTTCGCCGGCGTCGATCGTCGTCAACGAACCACTCCGGGTGGGCTACATCTATCCCTCTTCGCAGACCATCAACCCGGGCATCGCCGGTCTGACCTTCTACCACGAAGGCAGTTCCGGGGTGATCTCCCGCCAGTGGCAGCAAAGCGAGAACGGCGGCTCGTGGTATGACATCACAGGCGCCACAATGGCCTCCTTGGCACCGAGCGCCTTGAGCAACACTACCGCCACCACCAAACGGTTCTATTACCGGGTGAAGATCAATAATTCCGTCTACTCCCCGATCGCCTGGATCGATGTCAAATCACTGATTATCCCGGGTTCGATCTCGCCCGCATCGCAAACGATCTCGGCCGGGACCGCGGCGGCCACACTCACCCACACCTCTTCCATTGGAGCGTCGAATCGCCAGTGGCAGATGAAAACCGCCAACAGCGACTGGGCCTATATCCCCAACGCAACCGGCGCCAACTACTCGCCGGGGATATTGAGCCAAACCACTCGGTACCGTGTCTCGATCAACAACGGGGCGATCTATTCCGATGAAGCGGTCGTCACCGTCAACGCCGTAGTGGGTGTGGTCGAACCGGCCTCCCAGACCGTCGCCTCGGGGCAAACCCCGGCCATGCTCTACCACCGCGAATACAGCGGCATATTCTACCTGAACTGGCAATACAGCGCCGACGGAAGCAACTGGACCGACTACAGTTCCATCACATCGGGCAATTTTCCCCCTTCGGCCGTCGACAACTGGACTTCGTCGCCTCAAACCCATTACTTCCGGGTGCGAATCAATGGCCAGAACCTATATTCAACGGCAGGAACCATCACGGTAAATCCCCTCAACACCGGATCGGTCTCTCCCGGGTCGCAAACCATCGTATCCGGAGAGAGCGCTTCGTCCTTGTCTTACAGCGGCTCACCCGAAATCGCCGTCAACCACATCCAATGGATGAAACGGGTCAACGAGGGCGGTTGGGAAGCCATTACAGGCGCCAACACCTCGAATTACAATCCGGGGCCCCTTTCCCTCACGGGAACATCGTCGCAAGTCATCTCATATCGTGTCCGGATCAACCAACAGGAAATCTATTCTGCGGCGGCCACGGTCACCGTCATGCCGATTTCGCCGGGCGTCATCACCCCGTCGGTTCAGCTTATCGCCGCCGGAACAGCCGCCTCACGGTTGACGCACGCAGAAAGCGAGGGTGTTACCATCCGCCAGTGGCTCAAGAGTACAGACCGGACAACATGGAGCCCCGTAGGCTCGAATGTCGATTACCTCGACCCGGGAAGCCCAACGCAAACGACCTATTACAAAGTCCGGGTCAACAACAGGGAGGTCTATTCTTCCGAAGCGATGATTACTGTCAACCAATCCCAAGGCGGAACATCCCCGTCGACATCCTCGCTGACCTCTTCGGAAAACTACATCGCCAAACACGTCTTCCGCCAACCGTTGACTTCGATGCCCGCACAGATCGACACCGCTGCGGCCATTTCGAGCGTCACCTATTTCGACGGACTCGGCCGTCCGAAACAGCAAATCGAGATCGCCGCCACCCC
>JAITVB010000096.1 GCA_031286025.1 Rikenellaceae bacterium | reverse complement strand
GAAGAACTTTTCGATTATCTTACCTCCGTCTATTCCCCTGCCCTTACCCAAAAGCGGAAACTTTTTGATATTTTACTTCGCAATGAAATCACAATTGCCGGCTTGGCGGCCCATCTTCCCTCCCTCGCCTCCCATCTGATAGAGCAACAATGCGACAAAGAGGTGGTCGAATCAGCTGAAATCCGAATCAAATACGGAGGATACATCGAGCGCGAGCGCCAGATGGCCGACAAACTGTCGCGATTGGAGCGAATTTCAATCCGCACCGATTTTGATTTCAACGGCCTGACGTCACTCTCGATCGAATCGCGCCAAAAACTTTCGCGCATCCGCCCGGCCACCATCGGCCAAGCGTCGCGCATCCCCGGGGTTTCCCCGGCCGACATCAACGTGTTGTTGGTTTATTTTGGAAGATAACTCGATGTCCCACATGGAACATCTCAAAAAAACAATGTTCCACGTGGAACGCACAGTAAATTATGGCAAAAGAGCGGTTGTTTGATTTGAAAAAAGATGGCGCTACGCGAATTTATCGTAAAACGACGTCCGGGATCCGGGTCGGGATGAAAGAAATTTCGCTCCGGAACGGGAAGAAAATAGCCGTCTATGATACGGCCGGCATTTATGGCGAAGACTATTATGTCGTTAATCCCCGAAAGGGCATTCCCAAAGTACGCGAGGAGTGGGTTCGTGGGCGCGGTGAAAATACCAAAACGCAGCTTTGGTATGCCAGAAACGGGATAATCACCCCGGAAATGGAATATGTCGCCTTGCGCGAAAGCCAGGATGCCCCTGAAGACGAGCGAATCACACCCGAGTTTGTGCGAAAAGAAGTTGCCGAAGGGCGTGCCATTATTCCGGCTAACCATCGGCATCCGGAGACAGAGCCCATGATCATCGGCCGAAACTTTCTGGTAAAAATCAATGCAAATATCGGCAATTCAGCCCTCGGATCGGACATCGATGCCGAAATCGAAAAGGCGCTCTGGGCCATAAAATGGGGCGCCGACACGGTAATGGACCTTTCGACAGGCAAAGACATTCATAAAACACGTGAGGCGATCCTGCGCAATGTTCCAGTTCCGGTCGGTACAGTGCCCATCTACCAAGCGCTTGAAAAAGTCAGCGGCGTGATCGAAAACCTGACATGGAAAGCCTATTACGAAACGCTGATCGAGCAATGCAAACAAGGTGTCGATTATTTTACCATCCATGCGGGGCTATTACGAAAGCACCTCCCCTGCGCTCTGAATCGGACGACAGGTATCGTTTCGCGCGGCGGATCGATCCTCGCCAAGTGGATGGAGCACCATCAACAGGAGAATTTTCTTTACATCCACTTCGAGGATATTTGCGAATTACTCAAAAAATATGATGTTGCCCTTTCGTTGGGCGACGGCCTTCGCCCCGGCAGTATTGCCGATGCGAACGACGAAGCACAATTCGGCGAACTGAAAACACTTGGCGAACTGACCCGGATTGCCTGGAAACACGATGTGCAGGTCATCATTGAGGGGCCAGGCCACGTGCCGATGAACAAAATCAAGGAAAACATGGATCTCCAACTCGAATATTGCCACGGAGCGCCGTTTTATACGCTCGGGCCGCTCGTTTGCGACATCGGAGCCGGTTATGACCATATTACATCGGCAATCGGGGCGGCCATGATCGGTTGGTACGGCACGGCGATGCTCTGTTATGTAACCACTAAAGAACATCTGGCCTTACCGAACAGGGACGATGTGCGCGAAGGCGTTGTCACTTACAAGATCGCCGCCCACGCCGCCGATTTAGCTAAGGGGCACCCTGGGGCTACCCGTCGTGATTTGGAGATGAGTCGGGCACGTTATGATTTCCGTTGGACCGACCAGTTCAATCTTTCGCTCGATCCCGAGCGAGCACGGAAATTCCATCTCGAAATGATCCGCAACAGCGATGTCGATTATTGCGGAATGTGCGGCCCGCATTTCTGTGCGATGCGCATCTCAAAATCGATTAAAAACGGCGACTAAAATGTCTCTCTGCCCTATACCCCCCATCGTAAAAAATCCGTGCAATCCTCAGCCGGTTAAGCTTGGTACATGACAGCCATAATCCACTAAAACAGAGCGACTTATCCCGAACTCGCCAAACTACACCAAACTCTTCCAAAAAAATATCAGGGGTGCTTTTCTAACAAAAAATGCCCCTGATATTTTTGATCGAGTAAAGATAAATACGCGCGCCTCTACGCTTTCATCGCGATTTTGGCCCAAGAATCTTTGAGGGTAACCGTTCGGTTAAAAACAGCGACAGCTGCGGTCGAATCCTTGTCCTTGCAGAAATATCCCAAGCGTTCGAACTGGAATTTCCCGCCAACTGCGACATCGGCCAAGGCCGGCTCAAGATAACCGGTCACGACCTTCAGCGAGTCGGGATTGAGATAATCTCTAAACGTTTTACCCTCTTCCACGTCGTCGGGCGATTCCTTTGAGAACAGGCGGTCGAACAGGCGAATTTCGGCCGGTACGGCATGTGGAGCCGACACCCAATGGATAATACCCTTCACTTTGCGGCCATCGGAAGAACCGCCGCTACCCGATTCGGAATCGTAAGTACAATGCAATTCGACAATCTCTCCCTTTGCGTCTTTTAGTACATTTTCACACTTAATGATATATCCGTAACGAAGCCGTACTTCGCTTCCGGGCGACAGGCGGAAGTATTTTTTCGGTGGATTTTCCATGAAATCGTCACGGTCGATGTAAAGTTCACGCGAAAAAGGCACCTCACGACGTCCGGCAGCCTCGTTTTCAGGGTTATTGACACACGAGATCGTTTCCGTTTTTCCTTCAGGATAATTCGTAATCACCACCTTGATCGGATCGAGAACGGCCATGCGCCGTTCTGCAATACGGTTGAGATCTTCACGCACACAAAACTCAAGCAGACCCAAGTCGATCACATTGTCGCGCTTGGCCACGCCTACGCGATCGGCAAAGGCACGGATCGATTCGGACGTATAGCCGCGTCGACGCAGGGCACAAATGGTCGGCATCCTCGGATCATCCCAACCGACCACGAGACCATCTTGTACCAATTGTAACAATTTGCGCTTGCTCATCACCGTATACGTAAGGTTCAGGCGAGCAAACTCATATTGACGGCTCGGAAAGATTCCCAGTTCTATGATAAACCAATCGTAAAGCGACCGGTGAACGTCAAACTCCAACGTACAGATCGAATGGGTGATGCGTTCGATCGAATCAGACTCGCCGTGAGCATAGTCATACATCGGATAAATACACCATTTATCACCTGTCCGATGATGTTTAGAATGTAATATTCGATACATGATCGGATCACGTAACAACATATTCGGATGCGCCATATTAATCTTGGCCCTCAGTACTTTAGCTCCATCCATAAACTCTCCGGCGCGCATACGGGTGAAAAGATCGAGATTCTCTTCAACCGTACGGTTACGCCAGGGGCTTTCCTGCCCCGGAACCGTAACCGTACCACGCGTCTGGCGAATCTCTTCCTGCGTCTGGTCGTCGACATAGGCTTTGCCCTTACGAATCAATTCGAAGGCCCACTCACAGAGTTGCTCAAAATAGTCCGAAGCATAGTACTCACCCGCCCACTCGAACCCAAGCCAACGCACATCCTCCTTGATCGAGTCGACATATTCTACATCTTCCCTGACCGGATTCGTATCATCGAACCGCAAGTTACACAGTCCGTTATATTTTTTTGCCAACCCGAAATTAAGGCAAATCGACTTAGCATGCCCAATATGAAGATAGCCGTTCGGTTCGGGAGGGAAACGGGTGTGGACGCGCGTACGCCCCTGTCGAATATCGCTCTCGATGATCTCTTCCAAAAAGTTCAACGACCGTTCTCCAACTGACGACTCGTGCAGAATTTCATTCATAATTTACTGTTTTATGCCTGCAAATATAATCAAATAATGGTCAACTGATTTGAGCCGCCCACAACCTGTGCCTTTTATAAAAAGCGGCCGTTCCCTTAACCAGGGTCACTGCAATGCAACGGCCGAACTCACCCGGAACTCACCGTCGCCCGAAAGACGTGGGCGAGCGGAGACAACCGTTGAAAACGCGCGGTTAGCACGTTCCCCGGCGGTTTTTATGCGAACATCTGTTCGGGAAAGTTCTCGTTATTTTGCGGTAGCTTCGATTAATTTCAACAACTCGTCGATCGCGTCTTTTTCGTTGATGTTAGCTTTGACGATCTCCTTGCCCCGGTAAAGGGTGACGCGGCCGGGACCCGCGCCGACATAACCGTAATCGGCATCGGCCATCTCGCCGGGGCCGTTGACGACACAACCCATGACGCCGATTTTCAGCCCTTTCAGGTGCAAGGTCACTTCTTTCACCCGGGCCAACGTCGTTTCGAGATCAAAGAGCGTGCGGCCACAGCCGGGGCAGGCGATATACTCCGTGCGCGAAATACGGACACGGGCCGCCTGCAAGATACCGAAAGCGAGCGAAGCAATCGTGCGGGGAGATATGGATCGGTTGTCGATCCAGATACCGTCGCCGAAGCCGTCGAGGAAAAGCAGACCGAGGTCGGCAGCCGCTTTAATTTGGAGGGTTTCAAGGTCGGTTTCGGCATAATCGCGCTTGACAATGACCGGATTATGCAGACCTAAGTGTTCCAGTTCGAGGAAGAAAGCGCGTTGTTCGGCTACGCCGTTCACGTTATCGGTTTCGAGGACAATCACTTGCGTTTCATCACGGCGCAGGGCGGCGACGGTTTTATCGGTCAACCGGGGTAGGGTGAGATACATCCATCCGCTCGCTTCATGGCTTCCGGCAATGAAATCGGGTATCGCATCGGTGGTGAATTCCTGTTCGCCCGTAGCGGAAACGACCACCACAGGAGGCTGCCCGCCGCCGATGATGCCGTTGACCGTCGATTGGCGACGTTGATATTCAAACGGATGATAGAATGATGCGTTGACCGGATGGATCGCGGCATGATGTTCGCGTTTCTGAAAATAGTCGAGCAGTTTACGGGCGACGGAAATTTCATTTTCGGGTGCTTCGGTCAGCGATACACGGATCGTGTCGCCCAGTCCGTCGGCGAGCAGCGCACCGATCCCGACGGCCGATTTCACGCGTCCATCCTCGCCGTTGCCCGCCTCGGTCACCCCGAGGTGCAGCGGGAAACGCATCCCTTCGGCCCGCATCGCGACAGCCAACAACCGGTAAGCCTGCACCATCACCCGCACATTGCTCGATTTCATCGAAACGACCACCTGGTCAAAGCCTTCGTCGAGGCAGATCCGCAAAAATTCGAGAGCCGACTCGACCATCCCGCGCGGCGTGTCACCCCAACGCGAAACCATCCGCGCCGAAAGCGAACCGTGGTTCACGCCCACGCTCAGGGCCACCTCCCGTTCATGGCACACGGCGATTAATTCCCGCAACCGTTGACGCACCTTGTCGCGTTCGGCGGCAAATTTTTCCTCAGAATACTCGGCTCCGTCGCGCTTCTTGTCTACAAAATTACCGGGGTTGATCCGCACCTTTTCGACGTGGCGGGCAGCGATGAGCGCCGCTTCGGGGCTGAAATGAATGTCGGCCACCAATGGCGCATCACATCCCGTTTCGAGCAACCGCACCTTGATCCGACCTAAATTTTCTGCCTGGATACGGCCTTGGGCGGTAAAGCGCACCAACTCGCCTCCGGCTTCCGCGATGCGCAGAGCCTGGGCCACGGAGGCTTCGATGTCGCACGTGCCGGTATTGGCCATCGACTGCAACCGGACAGGATTTTGCCCGCCGATCGCCGTGCGGCCCACCCGTACCGGGATCGTTTCGGCTCGGGCGTAGCGATTCAGCGCCTCGCAATATTTTTCAATGGAATCCAACGGATCAATCGTTCGGCAGGTTCCGGAAAGACTCCGGATCGCGTCTATTTTTTGAGTTTCTTGTTCTGCAGATGACGATCACGATCGCGATCGTTCTTCTTTTCGAGATTGGCCACCAACGCCTGGGTCAGGTCGACCCCGGTTTGGTTGGCAATGCAGATCAGCACCCACATCACGTCGGCGATCTCGTCGGCCAACTCGTGGTCGCGATCGCTCTCCTTGAACGACTGTTCGCCGTAGGTGCGCGACATCACGCGGGCCAACTCGCCCACTTCCTCGATCAAGATCGTCATGTTGGTCAATTCGTTGAAGTAGCG
>JAITVB010000082.1 GCA_031286025.1 Rikenellaceae bacterium | reverse complement strand
CGATATGAGCTATATACAACCGTTCCTAACGGGCGTGCTGAGCGGTATTGAGGGCCGGGCGGCCGCCAAACTGCTGCTCACGGGTACGGGTAAAAAACTGTTGCTCAACGGCTCGATCGCCGTGCCCGATTTCGGCGCGACGGTCGATTATACAAAAGTCCGTTACTCGCTGCGCAACGCGACGGTCGACGTGGTCAACAACGATCTGATTCTGCGTCGTACCCGCCTGCGCGACGACGAATCGGGCACGGCCGACATCGAGATGACCCTTCGCATGAGCCGGCTCTCGAACCTGGGTTACGACCTGCGTATCCTGCCCGATAAAATGCTTGCCCTGAACACGACCGAGCGCGACAATGACCTTTTCTACGGCAAAGCCTACGCCTCGGGATCGGTCGCCATCCGCGGCGACAAACACAAGGTGGCGATGAACATCGTCGCCACGACCGAGAACAACTCGACCTTCGTGATGCCGCTCAGCGACAAGATGTCGATCGAAGAGGCCGATTTTATTGTTTTTGAGGATTTCTCGACGCCTAAAGAAGAAGACGCGGCCCTCACCCGCAAGCAGTTGTTCCGGGAGCGGCAACGCAGAACCCAGAATGCGTCGAAGAGTGCGATGGAGATCGACATGACGGTCAACGTGCAACCCAACACCAGGGTCAAACTGGTGATCGATCCCCGCACGGGCGACCAACTCGAAGCCGTCGGCACCGGCAACCTGAGCCTGCGCATCCGCCCGGCCGACGAGGTCTTTACGATGAACGGCACCTACCAGATCAGGGAAGGGATTTACCTCTTCCCGTTGAAACACTTTATCATCGAACCCGGAAGTACCATTCAATGGACGGGCAATCCGGTCGACGCGCTGCTGAATATCACCGCCGTCTATCCCGTGCGCGGAGCTTCGCTCGCCTCGTTGGTGGGCACGGCAACGGGCGGGGCGCAGAAAGTCAACGTCAACTGCATCATCATGCTCACCGACCGGCTGACCAAGCCTGCGATCGCTTTCGACGTGAAAGTGCCCCGGGCCGACATCGAAACGCAGAGCATCATCCAGAGCGCGCTCAATACCCAGGAGATGAAGTCCGACCAGTTTATCTGGCTGCTGATGACCGGCAGTTTCCACTCCGACGCCACCAACAACGCCAACATCGGCACCGCGGCCACCGCTTCGACCGGCATAGAGTTCCTGACCAACCAGTTGAGCAGTTGGGTGTCGTCCGACCGTACCACCTTCAACTTCGGCTACCGGCCGGGGACCGACCTTTCCTCGGACGAAGTCTATTTCGCCTATTCCCAGGAGATCATCCCCGACAAGTTGCTCATCGAAACCGAGGGTAACTTGAATATGGGCAACAACCCCAACGCGATCACCCGTGCCAACGGGCCGCTCACCGGCGACTTCCACGTCACCTATGTCATCGACCCCCAGGGCAACCTGCGCACGAAGTTCTTCACCCGTACCATCGAACGGTTCGATGAAAACCAAGGATTGCAGGAGAGTGGCCTGGGTCTCTATTACAAAGTCGACTTCAACACCTACAAGGAACTGTGGAATCGCTACTTCAAGCGTCGCGAAAAACAACCCGCCGCCCCGCCTGAGGAGGAAGACTCGCCGCCCCCGGAAACCCGGACCACTCCGCAGGATGGTTCGTCGGCGGTATCTCCCGCATCCACGGCCTTACTCACAACGCCGGTTCCTGTCGTTCCGGCCGCCTCGACCGTGATGTCCGTTGTCCCGGCTGATTCGACCGCAAAGCCCTGACGATGACCACACCCGTTGCCGATCTGCTGAAAGAAAAAGCAACCCTGTTGCCTACCGGCCCCGGGGTCTACCAGTTTCTCAACGCAGAGGGAACGGTGATCTACGTGGGCAAGGCTAAGAATCTGCGCCGCCGCGTGTCGTCGTACTTTATGAAACGACAGGACACCGACCGCAAACTCCAGGTGATGGTGCGCAAGATCGCCGATCTGCGCCACATCGTTGTGGCTTCCGAGGGCGACGCGCTGCTGCTTGAAAACAACCTGATCAAGGAACTGCACCCGCGCTACAACATCCTACTCAAGGACGACAAAACCTATCCCTGGATCTGCATCCGCAACGAACCCTTTCCACGGATCGTTTCGACCCGGCGGCTCGAACACGACGGGTCGCGCTATTTCGGCCCTTACACGTCGGTGTGGTCGCAGAAGCAGATGTTGGAACTGATCCATAGCATTTACACCATCCGCACCTGCTCACTCGACCTGCATCCGAAAAAGATCGCGCGGGGCCGCTATGCCGTGTGCCTCGAATATCATCTGGGGAATTGTCTGGGCCCGTGCATGGGCAGGCAGCTGCGGGAAGCCTACGACCATAATGTGGCCGACGCCCTCGACTTGTTCAGGGGCGACACGTCGGCCGTCGTCGACCGCCTTGAAGCCGCCATGGGCGAAGCCGCCGCCGCGTTCCGTTTCGAAGAGGCCGCCCGCTATAAAGAAAAAATCGAACTGGTGCGTGCTTTCCGCAGCAAGACAGTCATCGTCAGCCCGACGCTCACCGATCTCGATGTCTTCTCGCTCGTGATCGACGGAGGAACGGGATACTGTAATTTTCTGAGAGTCAAAAATGGCGCCGTCACCGGATCACTCACCATCGAAATGAAACTCGGGGTCGAAGATACCGCCCAGGACGTGCTTTCTTATGCCTTGACCTCCATTCCCGAACGGATCGAAGGCCCGCTTTCGCGTGAGGTGATCGTCCCCTTCGCTCCCGATTTCGGCGACGCGTTCCCGAAGCATACGTTGACTGTGCCCCAACGCGGCGACAAGCTCAAATTACTACAACTCTCGGAACAGAACGTGCGCGTCTTCCGCCTCGAACAGCTCAAGCAAATCGAAAAGAAAGACCCCCGGGCCCGCGTCGATCGTGTAATGGGCGCCATGCAGCGCGACCTCTGCCTGAAGGAGCCCCCGACGCACATCGAATGCTTCGACAACTCGAATATCGGTGGCGCTTTTCCCGTCGCCTCGTGCGTTGTCTTCCGCAATGGAGCGCCCGCCAAGAAAGAGTACCGCCACTTCAACATAAAAACGGTCGTCGGGGCCAATGACTTCGCCTCGATGGCCGAAGTGGTCGAACGACGCTACACCCGCCTGCTCGAAGAAGGTGGCGACCTGCCCCAACTCATCGTCGTCGACGGAGGCAAAGGACAACTCGGTTTTGCCTACGATAAACTCTGCGAACTCGGCCTCATCGACCGCGGCGTAACCGTCATCGGCCTTGCCAAACGCTACGAGGAAATCTATTTTTCCCTCGAATCCGAGTCCTACTTTCTCGACAAAAGTTCCGAAACCCTGCGCGTACTCATGCACATCCGCGACGAAGCCCACCGTTTCGGCATCACCTTCCACCGCCAAAAGCGTTCCAACGCTTTTATCAACAGCGAACTCAACACCATCAAAGGGCTTGGCCCCAAGTCCGCCCAAGCCCTTCTGAAAAAATTCGGCAGTATTTCCAAAATAAAAAAGACCCCTATGGAAGCCCTTGCCCAGGTCATAGGCCCCCACCGGGCCCGACTGGTAAAAGACGCTCTACAGGAGTAAAGGCAGCCTCTGATTGGCATATTTTGCGCCTCAAAAACTTTCGGAATTATCCCGTAGTGTGTTGTTTGTCATTCTGAGTGCATGACAACACGTAGTAAGGGATAATTCCGAAAACTTTTGGCGCCGCTTTTTAGAAAAAACGGCGGTCGAAGCGGGTTCTCGCTCCGGGGGATGGCATCCTCGTTACTTATAGGAGATCAGCAGGACTTTGGATGCCGACCAAAAAATCTTGGGGTCTTTGATCAGGAGCATTTCGCAGGTATCTCCGTCGCTCATGACGAGTTCGTAGGAACCTTCGGGGTGGTTTGACACGATGGTTGCTTTTTTCTGTCCGACGAGGACCCTGTCGACTTTGGTGACGTCGATCCGGGTGAATTGGTCGATGTCGTAACCGGCGGTCAGTTTGAGGGTGCGTCCGATGAAACCGCTTTTTTCAACGATTCCGGCAGCCTGGAGTTGTTTTTCCGGGCCGACCAGGTAGAACGCGGTATTGAGGGCATCGGTCTGTTGTGAGACGACGGTTTCGAGGGTGGTTTTGGTTTCGGTCAGATCTTCTACGGAGGTATTGAGCTCCATCACCTGGATGCTCAGTTTTCCGAGGTCTTCCCTAAGCGCCGAGATGTCGGCGTTCTTTTCGTCCACCTGTTGGTTGAGGTTGGTGACGAGTTGTTCGAGCTCGGTGATCTTGATATTGGCCTTGCGCAGTTGTTCCGTCGAACCTTTAAGACGGTTGACAGCTGCACGGTTCTGGGCCAACAGGGTGCCGATGGCAGCGATGTCTTCGTTGATCTGGGTGCGTTTTTCCTTGGTTACCTCACCTTGCGAGTTGGCTTGCACCATGCCCTCGCGTTCTTTGATGGCGTTGAGATTCTCGGCGATCACGTTGACCGAGGCGAAAACGTCGTTGATGATCGAGTCTTTGGCCGAGATAATGGTCGAGAGCGAATCCTTTTGTTCCGCAAGATCCTTATCCGCCGACTTTCTGCTTACGCAGGAAAACATCGTCACCAACACCAATCCTAACACAGCAATCTTTTTCATAACACTTCTTCCGTTTTAAAATTTGACATTCAATGAACTAAAACAATACACGTACCGACAGGCCAAAATCGTACCATTTAAAGCCGGCCTCGCCGAAGAGGTTGAAGCAGGGTTTGTAGTCGACACCGACCGAGAGAGGCACTTCGGGCACTTTATACTCGAGGCCGATCATCCCGTCGATCCCCAGGGTGAAAGGATAGTCGTAATGCCGGTTGCCGGTCGCGTCGTAGTAGGCGTCACTTCTCCAACCGCCCAGATTGGCACCCGCGCCATAGTAGA
>JAITVB010000077.1 GCA_031286025.1 Rikenellaceae bacterium | reverse complement strand
CTTTTCGAGGGCCTTGCGACGTCCGGTTTCGTCGTCGGCAAGGATCATTTCGCGCACGGCTTTGATGCGGTCGCTTTCGAAGAACATGTGCTCGGTACGGCACAGGCCGATCCCCTGCGCGCCGAAAGCCATCGCCTGCTTCGCATCGCGGGGCACGTCGGCGTTGGCGCGTACTTTCAGGTGCGCGAATTTGGAGGTGAGGTCCATCAGTTTGGCGAAGTCGCCCGAAAGTTCGGCGTCGCGGGTGGCCACCTTGCCTTCGTAAACCACGCCGGTCGAACCGTTCAACGAGAGCCAGTCTCCCTCTTTATAGGTCTTGCCGCCAACGGTCAGCGTGCGGCCACGATAGTCGACCATCAGTTCACCGGCACCCGACACGCAACATTTACCCATTCCGCGAGCCACGACCGCGGCGTGCGAAGTCATTCCGCCGCGTGCGGTGAGAATCGCTTCGGCCACGTTCATTCCCTTTAGGTCTTCGGGCGAGGTTTCGACGCGCACGAGCACCGTTCTGAGCCCTTTGGCCGCCCACGCTTCGGCGTCATCGGCAAAGAAAACGATCTGTCCCGTGCCGGCGCCCGGTGAGGCCGGCAGCCCTTTGGTCAGCGCTTTGGCCGCCCTCATTGCTTCGGGGTCGAACACCGGGTGGAGCAGTTCGTCGAGTTTGGCCGGTTCGCAACGCAGCACGGCGGTTTTATCGTCGATCAGTCCTTCGGCCAACATATCCATCGCGATCTTGACCATGGCCGCGCCGGTACGTTTGCCGTTGCGGGTCTGGAGCATCCACAGCTTTCCGTTTTCGATCGTGAACTCGATGTCCTGCATATCGGTAAAATACTTTTCGAGGTGCGCCTGAATTTCATTGAGTTCCTTGTAGGCGGCGGGCATCGCCTCTTCGAGCGAGGGATATTTCGAAACACGGTCGGCTTCCGACACGCCCTGCGAGGCGGCCCAACGGCGCGAACCTTCGACGGTGATCTGTTGCGGAGTGCGGATCCCGGCCACCACGTCTTCGCCCTGAGCGTTGATCAGGTACTCGCCGTTGAAGAGGTCTTCGCCGGTCGAGGCGTCGCGGGTGAAGGCCACACCGGTGGCGGAGTTTTCACCCATGTTGCCGAACACCATCGCCTGAACGTTGACGGCCGTGCCCCACTCTTCGGGAATGCCGTTGAGCTTGCGGTAGAGGATCGCCCGATCGTTCATCCAACTGCTGAACACGGCACACACCGCACCCCAAAGCTGTTCCCACGGGCTGTCCGGAAAATCGCGGCCGGTGTTTTTCTTCACGGCAGCCTTGAAGCGTTTCACCAATTCCTTCAGGTCGTCAGCCGTGAGTTGGGTGTCGAGTTCGACGCCCTTTTCGTGTTTCATCCCGTCGATAAGTTCTTCGAACGGGTCGTGGTCTTCCTTGCTCTTGGGTTTCATGCCGAGCACCACATCGCCGTACATCTGCACGAAGCGGCGGTACGAGTCCCATGCAAAGCGTTCGTTGCCGCTGTTTCTGGCGACCGACAGCACCACCTGGTCGTTCAGTCCGAGGTTGAGGATCGTGTCCATCATCCCCGGCATCGACGCGCGCGACCCCGAGCGCACCGACACCAACAGCGGATTGTTCGCATCGCCGAAGGTTTTACCCGTAGCGGCGCCCATTTTCCCGATAGCGACTTTCACATCGGGTTCGAGGAGGGCGATCACTTCGGCTTCGCCGTGGGTATAATATTCAGCGCAAACATCGGACGTAATCGTAAAACCCGGAGGAACAGGGATTCCGATCAGGTTCATTTCGGCCAGGTTGGCCCCTTTGCCGCCGAGGGTGTCGCGCATACTGCCGTTTCCCTCGGCCTGCTTGTTGCCGAAGGTGTAAACTCTTTTGATCTTTTGCATAATCCAAGGTTAATTGTATGGTTTGTTTTCGATCTCTTTCGGGTTAGATGTCAAATATATAAAAAAATATCTTTTTCTCAAACGCCGGAAACGGGAAATCGACCGAAAGACAGAATCCGACCCCAACTCCGGATGAGGCCTTTAAGCCGTTTACGGAGTGCCGACAGGCAGCCCCAACCTACTCGATGTCGAGGTCGAGGCTTTTGCGGAAGTGGGCCAGGTGAGGGTTCAGGCCGCCCAGATAGGCGAGCTTGTCCTCGGGACGGACAGGTTTCATGAACGAAGTGCCCTCCTCGATAACGGTTTCGAATTCGACCGCGCCGCCCAGGCTCGAGAGTTCGGCCAAACGCCGTTTCAAGTCGAACGTGTTGCGGTCGATCTCTTGTTCGAGCATGTCGGTGGCGACGGTGAAAATGACCTTGGTGCCCTGTATTTTGACGGTTTGCAGAGCGGCGGCCAGGCGCGGACGGTCGGCGGCCAGGCCGTCGGCCAACATGCGGCAGGCGTTGGCGAGCAGGCGTTCGGCATCCTGCGGGGTGATTGCGGAGGATGGGGTGGCAGCGGCTTCCGCCGCGGGTGTTTCTTTCGGAACAGGAGCCGCTTCAGCGGCCGGAGCGACTGTGCCGTTCATGATATTTCTGAGCGAAAGGCCAGTGATCGAGGAGCCATTGCCGTTAGCCGGGCGGACCGGGCTTTCTGCGGCAGGCCGGGCGGGTGCAGGGAGCTGTACCGTTTCAGGCGCAGGCGTGTAATTCCCGGAAACTATTTCGAATTGAGGTTCGGTGACTTTTGCCGGTTCAACGGGCTGTACGGGAGTGGAAACTGCTGTCTCCGGTGTGGGAGCGGACGGTGTTGCAACAAGTGTCTCGGCTACGGGCGACGGGGAAACTGCCGCTGCATCGGCAGACGGGGAGAGTGCGGCGGGGGCTGCCGCAGTTGCCGCCGGACGCCCCACCGGTTCGGCCAACATCGGCGTGCAAGGGTTATCCTGTTGGGCTATTTTTTTTTTTTGCCCCATCCCGCAGAGTTTCATCAGGGCGAGTTCGACGTGCAGGCGTTGGTTGGTGGCCGACCGGAACGAGGCATCGACCCCCGTCAGCAGGTTGACCGCTTCGAAAAGCAACGGCACCTCCCACAGGGCTGATTGGTCGCAGTAGCGCCGTGCCACCGTACCCGACACTTCCAACAGGGGCGATGTCTTGGGGTCCTTGCACATCAACAAATTCCGGAGGTGGTCGTTCAGTCCGGCGATGAACAATTGTCCGCCGAAACCTTTGCGCAGCACCTGGTCGAACAGGAGCAGCGTTTCGGTGTAATCGCCCGCCAACACGAGTTCCGATATCCGGAAATAGGTGTCATAGTCGAGCACGTTGAGCGTTTCGGCCACGCGCGCCGCTTCGAGCGAAGCGCCGCAGAACGACACCACCTTGTCGAACATCGACAGCGCGTCGCGCATCCCCCCATCCGCCTTCTGGGCGATGATGTGGAGCGACTCATCGTCGTAAGCCACGCCTTCCCGGCCGGCGATGTACTGCAGGTAACCGACAACGTCCTCGGCCTTGATCCTGTTGAAGTCGTAGATCTGGCAACGCGAAAGGATTGTCGGGATGATCTTGTGTTTCTCGGTGGTCGCCAAAATAAACAGGGCGTGTGCGGGCGGTTCCTCAAGCGTTTTGAGGAACGCGTTGAACGCCTGCACCGAGAGCATGTGCACCTCGTCGATGATGTAGACACTGTAACGCCCGACCTGCGGCGGAATGCGCACCTGCTCGGTCAGGTTGCGGATGTCGTCGACCGAGTTGTTCGACGCGGCGTCGAGTTCATGGATGTTGAACGAGCGGCCTTCGTTGAACGCACGGCACGATTCGCATACCTCGCATGCCTCGCCCTCCTGCGGGTTCCGGCAATTGATCGCTTTGGCGAAAATGCGGGCCAGGGTGGTTTTGCCCACCCCCCTCGGGCCGCAGAAGAGGTAGCCGTGGGCCAACTGGCCGCGGGTGATGGCGTTCTTCAGTGTCGAGGTAATGTGCCCTTGGCCGACCACCGAAACAAAGGCAGCCGGACGGTATTTTCGCGCAGAAACGATAAAATTATCCATTGTTTAAATTTTTATCCACGCAGGCTCCCTTTAGCAGTGCAAAGCGTGCGGCAATTAAACGGTCGTTTCGGTTTCCAACCGGAGCGTAAATTCGGTACGTGAGGATTGGAAAGCGGAAAGATCGTTTAAAGGTATCATGCGAGCCTGCGTCAGAGAAGTTTGGAAAGCTTCTCCGCCAACACCTCCTTGGTGCAGTAGCCTACTTGTTTGTCTACGAGCTGTCCGCCTTTTAAAAAGACGATCGTCGGGATGTTGCGCACGCCGAACTGTACGGCCACCTCGTTGTTGGCGTCCACGTCGCACTTGCCGACGACGGCCCGGCCGTCAAACTCTTTGGCCAACTCTTCGACCGCGGGGGCGATCATCCGGCAGGGACCGCACCATTCGGCCCAAAAATCGATTACCACGGGTTTGCCGCTCGCCATCACTTCCTTGAAATTGGCGTTGTTGATCTCAAATGCCATATCGTTTGTTTTCAGTTATTATCCGGAGAAACGCCCTGGACGGGTTTTCTGTCGGCAAAAACCAATCCGGATTTTCAAAGATATGAAAAGTGCTCCGTTTTTCCAACTTACACAAAGACATATTTTATGTCCTTGTGGTCGAGAAACGAAATCAATTCATTGGATATACGCACTTTGTGCTTGCGCGAAGTCAGCCCGAGCGACACCCCGCGGACCGAATCGTACACTTTTACGCGCAGGGTCGCCGTCCCTTTGTTTCCTTCGGCAATCCGGAGAAATTCGTCGGAAAATTCGGGGGTGATCCCTTCGACCGGCACCGTGACCAACATTTCGCGGATCGTCTTCTCCTGCACGTCCGAAAGCATAGCCATCGACAGGATTCTGATCTCCAATTCGCCCGGGCGGAAAGGATGCTCGCCCACGCGGCCCTTGATCAGCAGGCAGTAATTTTCGTAGCAGTAGCGGCGGAATTGCTCGTAATCCTTGCTGAACAGGGTGAATTGGAACGAGTCGCTGTAATCCTCAACCGTGAAACGCCCGTAAGGCTTCCCGTCCCTGGTCGACAGGTGCTGTACGGCAGTGACGATGCCCGCTACGGAAAATTCCTTGCCTTTCAGTGCGGGGAGGTCGGAAAGCATGGCGAGTTCCGTGTTGCAAAAATTGCGGATGATGGCGGCATAGTCGTCCAACGGATGCGACGAAAGATAGATGCCGACCACCTCTTTCTCCTTACCCAACGTTTCCAATTTACCCCATTCTTCGACCATGGGCGGCTCGGGCTTACGGATGTCGGCCACGTCGCCCCCGCCGCCGAAAAGGCTTTGCTGCGAATTGTTGCTCTCATCCTGCACACGGTTGCCGTAGCGGGTCAACAGGTCGAGGAAGACGTTGCCTTTGGCATCGGGTTCGAGGAAACGGCTGCGGTGGGCGGTGGTCAACGAATCGAAAGCCCCCGCCAAAACCAGATTCTCAAAAGTTTTTTTGTTGACCGTGGTCAGGTTGACGCGCTCCACGAAGTCGTAGATCGATGTGAATTTTCCGCCCTCCCGACGCACCTTGATGATATGTTCGACGGCGGCTTCGCCCACGCCCTTCACGGCGACCAACCCGAAACGGACATTGCCTTGCGAGTCGACGGAAAATTTCAAAAAACTTTCGTTCACGTCGGGGCCTTTTACCGATAACCCCATCCGCTTGCATTCGTCCATAAAGAAACTGATCTTCCTGATGTCCGAAAAGTTGCGGCTGAGCAGAGCGGCCATGAATTCCGGCGGATGGTGGGCCTTCAGGTAGGCGGTCTGATAGGACACATAGGCGTAGCAGGTCGAATGCGACTTGTTGAACGCATACTCCGCAAAGGCTTCCCAGTCTTTCCATATCTTTTCGCACACCGGGGCGTCGTGGCCGCGGGCGATGGCCCCTTCGATGAATTGCCCCTTCATCTTGTCGAGCACGTCGCGCTGTTTCTTCCCCATCGCCTTGCGCAACACGTCGGCCTGGCCCTTCGAGAAACCGGCCAGTTTCTGCGAAAGAAGCATCACCTGTTCCTGATAGACCGTGATCCCGTAAGTATCTTTGAGATACTCTTCCATTTCGGGCAGGTCGTAGACGATCGGC
>JAITVB010000247.1 GCA_031286025.1 Rikenellaceae bacterium | reverse complement strand
GTGACCACCGCCCGCCCGGAACTTTACGACCGCCTGCTCTCGCTCCGCAGCCACGGCATCACGCGCGATCCGGCGCGCCTGACGCGCGACGACGGCGGTTGGTACTACGAAATGCAGGAACTTGGCTTTAACTATCGCCTGACCGATTTCCAGGCGGCCCTCGGCCTGTCGCAATTGCGGCGCGCCGACGAAGACGTCGCCCGCCGCCAGGCTGTCGCCCGCCGCTATGACGAAGCGTTTTCAGAAATCGACGGGCTCGTAATACCAAAGGCGGCCGTGGGAATCTCTCACGCCTACCATCTCTACATCATCCGCACCTCGCGCCGTCGCGAACTTTATGATCATCTCCGCGCAAACAATATCTTCGCCCAAGTACATTATATTCCCGTCCATCGACAGCCCTATTACGAAGCGTTGGGATGGAAAGCGGGTGATTTTCCAACGGCGGAAAACTATTACGAACAATGCCTCAGTTTGCCGATGTATCCGGCGCTGACCGGTGCCGATCAGCAGCGAGTGATCGAAACGATCAGAAAATTTTTTGAACGATGAAGTGCCTGGCGATCATTCCCGCCCGCGGTGGCAGCAAACGGATCCCGGGTAAGAACATCCGCCCGTTCCTTGGCCGGCCGATCATCGCTTACTCGATCGAGGCGGCGGTGGTTAGCGACCTGTTCGCCGAAGTGATGGTGTCGACCGACAACGGGGCGGTAGCTGCTGTTGCACGTGAATGCGGGGCTACGGTGCCTTTCCTGCGTTCGGCTGCGTCGGCTGACGATTTTGCGCCGTTGGCGACTGTGATGGACGAGGTGTTGCGTGCCTATGAAACGGCGGGCGAAAAATTCGATGCCTTTTGCTGCCTGCTGCCCACCGCTCCGCTGATCGGGACGCAGGAATTGCAACAGGCCTACGCCATGCTCGCTGAAAACGACGATGCCGACGCCGTGGTTCCGGTCGTGGCTTTCTCCTATCCGATCCAACGTGCGTTGCGGATCGATGCCGATGGCCGTGTGGCGATGCGCAACCCCGAACACACCTTTACCCGCAGTCAGGATCTCGAACCAAGCTACCACGACACCGGCACGTTTTATTGGATGCGTACCGCCGCGTTCAACCGTCATCACACGTTGTTTCCACCGGCGACCCTTGGCCTGCCCCTGGCCGAAAACCGTGTGCAGGACATCGATGTCGAAAGCGACTGGCAACTGGCCGAATTTAAATATAAGTTTCTTCACGCAGGGTTATAGCGTCTCCATCCGATGGCAAAAAAATCGAAAAAGACAGTGTTCCGGGCCGACGGCAATTCTTCCATCGGGATGGGCCATTTCATTCGCTCGTTGGCACTGGCCGAGCAGTTGAAAGATGAATTTTTCATCTCGTTCGCTACCCGCACCCCTTCGGATTACCAACGGGCGATGATGAAAGCCGTGTGCGACGAGGTGATCGAGTTGCCCGGCGACGAAGAAGCCCACTTCGACCAATTTCTCGGCTACCTGACCGGCAACGAAACGGTCGTGTTGGACAACTATTTTTTCGATACCGATTACCAGTTGAAGGTCAAGGCGTTGGGCTGCCGCTTGGTGTGTGTCGATGACACCCACAACCGCCACTATGCGGCCGATGTGGTCATCAACCACGCCTTGGGGTTGACACGCGACATGTTCTCGTGCGAACCCTATACCCAACTCTGTTTAGGTCTCGACTGGGCGCTGCTGCGGATGCCCTTTCTGAAACATTTTCCGTTGCCCGACCGGGGCGATTCGCTCTTTGTGTGCTTCGGGGGGGTCGATGCCAATAATCTGACTTTAAAGATTTTGCAGGCCGTCGACCAAATCGGTGCGATCGATACGATTTACGCCGTTCTGGGCGATGCCTATTCCTATAAACGCAAGCTGAAAGGTTACGCCCAGGCCAATCCGAAGGTGAAAATCATGGAAAACCTGTCGGCCGCCGAAATCGTGTCGGTGATGTCGTCCTGCCGCGCGGCGGTGGTGTCGGCTAGCACCGTGCTTTGGGAGTCGGTGTGGATGGGATTGCCCTGTGTGTATGGGTGTTATGTGAAGAACCAGGAAGAGATCTGCCGCAACTTGGGCACCGATCCGTCGCTTGGTCTGATCTGCTTAGGCGACCTGATAACCGCCGACGGACAGGTGATCGTCGACGCCGTGGCTTCGCTTTATGGTCGTGATCCCAATACTTTCACCCGTTGGCCCCGGACCCGCGTTCGGGAAAATTTCCAACAACTATTCCGGCGGTCGGTTACGTTGCGGCCTGCCGAGGCAGGCGACGCAATGCGCTACTACCTGTGGGCCAACGAACCGTTGACCCGCGCCAATTCCGGCACGACGGAGCCCATTCCGCTCGATACTCACCTCGACTGGTTCCAACGCCACTTGGTCGATCCGGATTGCACGATGTATATTTCGTATTATCAGGATTTTCCACTGGGGCAAGTGCGCTTTGACGAGACGGGCGACGCAGCTGAAGTCAGCATTTCGATGGACGAAGTGTTCCGTGGCCGCCACCTGGGTGACGAACTGCTGCTTGCCGCCCTTGCCACCCATGCCTTGGAGCATTCGGAAATTGTCCGGTGGACGGCCCGTATCCGCATAGATAACATCCCCTCGCGCCGGATTTTCGAAGCCGCCGGATTTTCTGAAAATTCCATTGAAGGGGAATTTTTGCAGTACACATTGGAAAGAGTTTGATCCACAAACGGAAGGATGGACACAAAAACGACCCTGATCGTGGCCGAACTTTCGGCCAACCACAACGGCAGCCTGGCGACAGCCGTCGAAACCGTCCGTGCGGCCGCCCGCGTTGGTGCCGATGCGGTAAAGCTGCAGACTTACACCGCCGATACGATCACCCTCGATTGCCGCACCGATCGGTTCCGGATCGACGGCGGCCCGTGGGACGGCCGTTATCTCCACGACCTTTACAATGAGGCCTATACCCCTTGGGCGTGGCACGGAGAAATTTTCAGGATTGCCCGCGAAGAGGGAATGCTTTGCTTCTCCGCGCCGTTCGACCCTTCGGCAGTCGATTTTCTGGAAACGCTCGGTAATCCGATCTATAAAATCGCCTCGTTCGAGATCACGGATATTCCGCTGATCGAATACGTCGCGGCGAAAGGCAAACCGGTGATGATTTCGACCGGGATCGCCGCCGAAATCGAGATCGCCGAAGCGGTCGAAGCGTGCCGCCGGGTCGGCAACGCGGAGGTGATCCTGCTGAAATGCACTTCTTCCTATCCGGCGACGGCGGCCGAGGCCAACTTGGCGATGATCGCCGATATGCGGGTGCGTTTCGGGTGTCCGACAGGCTTGTCCGATCACACGTTGGGCGACACGGTGGCCCTCGCCTCGGTAGCCCTCGGGGCGACGGTCGTCGAAAAACATTTTATCCTGTCCCGAGCCATGGGCGGTCCCGACGCCGGTTTTTCGATGGAGCCCGCCGAATTTGCGCAGATGGCGGCACGGATCCGCGAGGTGGAACAATCGTTGGGGAAAGTATCTTACGATCTGTCTGAAAAGACGTTGGCCAACCGGCGGTTTTCGCGGTCGCTCTTCGTTACGGAAGATATAAAGCGAGGGGAGATCTTTACTTCGAAAACTGTGCGGTCGGTTCGCCCGGCAGGCGGTCTCTCGCCGAAGTACCTCCCCGTGGTGTTGGGAAAGCGCGCTTCGTGCGACATCGAACGCGGCACACCTCTGTCGGCGACGATGATCGCCGAATAACCGAAACGATAAAAGTCAGAGAGTTCCATCTCCTGCCGAATTAAGTAGTGTGGAAAGAAAAAGGGGAGAACATCGCTCTCTCCCTGCCTTTTTAGCAGAATTTAATTACATCGGGGTAAGTCGCTTGATTCTTGTTGGGTTTTAGAGATTATTTGTTTGAGAATATATTTCCCAAAATAGTCTTGAAGCGGGTTCTTTAGGTTTTCCTTTTCAATTAAAATGACATATTCATATCCGGGCATATAATCGAATCCCTCTATGCTTTCCGTTATTCTGCTCCAAGTTGTCTGTTTTGTCGAACTTGACGATATAGCAGGGGAACTCGCCAACGACGCATGGGAGTATGAAGCATTGAGGTCGAGCCAAAGCAGTTTCATCGGACAGTTGTTTTTTTGCCGACGAGATCAAAAATACCCAAAAGATTGGAATTTTGGGCCGCGCGTTGTAAATTTGCTTTTCCCGATATCCGAAAATCCCGATGAAAAAAGTGGAAAAAACACTGACAGCGCTGATCGGCAACACACCGTTGGTCGAATTGGGTTCGGAAATCGGTTCCGATAATGCCTGCATCTTGG
>JAITVB010000244.1 GCA_031286025.1 Rikenellaceae bacterium | reverse complement strand
CCGGCTTCGAAATTGCAGACCATTGACCTGAACGGCAACCCGGTGATGCTCGGGGGCGAATATACGCTGATCGCCGCCGCCGCCGCGCCCGGCATGCGGAGCGACGAGTTGGGCGTGGCGCACAGTTCCACGAAATTCACCATCAAAAAATAGCTATGGAATACTACACCTGTAAAAACGGTGACCGGATGCCGATGATGGGCATCGGCACCTGGCAGTCCGATCCTGAAAAGTTGTACGACGCGATTGTCGAAGCGGTGCGTTACGGTTACCGCCACATCGACTGTGCCCATATTTATGCCAACGAGGACATCGTGGGGCGTGCGTTGGCCGACCTCTTTAAAGAGGGGGTCGTGAAACGCGAAGACCTTTGGATCACGTCCAAGCTCTGGAACAGCAGCCACAAGCGGGCGCAGGCGGTTCCGGCGCTCGGGGTGACGTTGAAAAACTTAGGGGTGGATTACCTCGATCTCTACCTGGTGCATTGGCCGGTGGCGGTCAGGGAGGGCGTTTCTTTCCCGCAGAAGCCCGAGGAGTTTTACACGTTGGAAGAAGTTCCGCTACTCGAAACGTGGCGGGGGATGGAGGATTGTTTCCGGACCGGCAGGGTACGCCACGTCGGATTGTCGAATTTCTCGATCAGGAAGATGGAGGCGTTGTTGCCCGAGGCGGAGATCCGCCCCGAGGTGTTGCAGGTCGAGATGAATCCTTATTTGCAGCAGCAGGCGCTGTTTGATTATTGCGGACGACAGGGGATGTGTGTGACTGCGTTTTCGCCATTGGGCAAGGGCGATGTGGCGAAGCGAAACGACTTGAATTTATTTTCCGATCCGGTGATTTGCTCGATTGCGGCGGCGCATGGCGCTCCGGTGTCGCATGTGTTGCTGAAGTGGGCGATCCGGAAGGGGATCGTGGTGATTCCGAAGTCGGTGACGCCGGTGCGGATCCGGGAGAATTTCGATGCGTTGAAGCTGACGTTGACGGATGCGGAGATGGCCCGGATCAACGGACTCGACAAGCATAACAGGATTTCTTACGGGCCGATCTGGACGTTCGAGGGGAGCCCGTACACACAGGAAAACCTGTGGGACGAATAGTTGAAGTCCGGACAGAATATAAAAGCGATCGGTCGGAAGCATTTATAAATGCTTCCGACCGATCGCTTTTATCATAATGTCAATAAACGGTAGGGAAACGATGCTCCGCCTGATGAAAACGTTCAAATGGTGAAAAGGAAGAGCTTCGGAAATAAATTATAAGGTCAGGCCGTTCGATTCCGAGAGCAGCGGCAGGCAGGCGTCCCTTTCGGAAACGAGAGGGGCGGCAATCCCCCATCCGATGACCAACGCAGGATCGTTCCATCGGATGCCGCCTTCGGCTGCCGGATCGTAGTAATTGTCGCACTTATATTGAAAAACAGCCCGTTGCGAGCGTACCGCAAAGCCATGGGCAAAGCCGTGCGGAATCCAGAGCCATTGAGGTGTTTCACCGCTGAGAAGAACGATCTGGTGTTGGCCATAGGTCGGTGAATTTCGCCGCAGGTCGACCGCCACATCGAGGACTTCGCCGGCAACTACGCGCACCAGTTTGCCTTGGGCCGCTGTCCCCCGTTGGAAATGAAGGCCGCGAATCACGCCGCGCACCGAAGTCGATTCGTTTTCCTGCACCAGGCGGCAACCGAGTTGCGCCTCAAAGAAATCGGCCCGGAAGGTTTCCATGAATCGGCCCCGGGCATCGTTGAACACTGCGGGTTCGAACAGCAGCAGGCCCGGCAGGGCAAGGGGGGTGATTTTCATAAATCCTCTATTTTCACACAAAGGTAAAATTTATTGCCATTCCGCCTTACTGCGTTTTGCAGAATACCATTTTCGGCACCCACAGGCATTCTGAAGAATAAGCCGTTCGGTTAAGTGTGTTTTTTGACCGGGCGACGGCTTCAGGGCGTGGGAAATCGAAAAATGAGTACCTTTGCATGCGATGGGAAATGCACTCGATCGCAGCGTGATGTTCCTGCCCGGCGTCGGCGAGGTGCGGGCCAAACTTCTCGAAAAGGAGTTGGGCGTGCGCACCGTCGGTGACTTGTTGTATTATTTTCCGTACCGCTATATCGACCGCAGCAAATTTTTCGCCATTCGCGAGGTCGACCCCGAAGAGAGCGCCTACATCCAACTGCGGGTGCGGGTCGAAGGGGTACAACTGGCGGGCGGCGGGCCGAAGAAGCGGTTGGTCGTTCACGTGCGCGACGCAAGCGGATCGGCTGAACTGGTCTTTTTCCAACACATTGCTTGGAACCAGAAACAGTTGGAGGTGGGGCGCGAGTATATCATCTTCGGACGGCCAGCGTTTTTCAACGGTCGGATGAACTTCGTGCATCCCGAGGTAGGGTCGACGCTTGTCCAGAACGATCGGTTCCATCCCGAAACGCAGGGGGTTTACAGCACCACCGAGCGTCTCAACACGCAGCATCTCGGTACCCGCAAGATTTTCGATCTGGTGTGCGCTGCATGGCAAGTCGCCGAGCGCGAGATCGAGGAAACGCTGCCGGCAGATGTGATCCGCGCCCATGAACTGATGGGATTAAGGGAAGCGCTGCTCAACGTCCACTTTCCGGCCAATGCCAATCTGTTGAAGCAGGCGCGGCTGCGGTTGAAATTCGAGGAATTGTTGGGCATTCAGTTGCAGATCCTTTCGCAGCGCAATGCGCGGGTGCGCAAGAATCGGGGTTATGTCTTTCGAAAGATCGGCGACCGTTTCAATACGTTTTACAACGAAAAGCTACCGTTCGAACTGACCGGAGCGCAGAAGCGCGTACTCAAGGAAATCCGCGCCGACATGGCCACCGGGCGACAGATGAACCGGCTGTTGCAGGGCGACGTGGGCTCCGGAAAGACACTCGTTGCGCTGATGAGTGCGTTGATCGCCGTCGACAACGGTTTTCAGGCCTGCATCATGGCCCCCACAGAAATCCTCGCTACGCAGCATTACCACTCGATCAGCCGGATGACCCGGGGAATGGTGTTGCGTGTGGCGCTGCTGAAAGGTTCGACAGGCAAAAAGGAACGAAACCTGTTGTTGCCTGCGCTCGAAGCAGGCGAGATTGACCTGTTGATCGGTACCCACGCGCTGATCGAGGACAATGTGCGTTTTTCGAAATTGGGTTTCGTGGTTATCGACGAGCAGCACCGGTTCGGGGTCGAGCAGCGCGCCCGCCTGTGGAACAAGGGCGACGCATTCCCGCATATCCTCGTGATGACCGCCACACCCATTCCGCGGACGTTGGCGATGACCCTCTACGGCGATCTCGACGTGTCGGTGATCGACGAATTGCCCGCCGGGCGTAAGCCGATCCGGACGGTACATTATTTCGAAAACAGCCGTCTGAAAATGTTCGGGTTTATCCGGCAGCAGATCGCACTCGGGCGACAGATTTATATTGTTTACCCGCTGATCCAAGAGTCTGAAAAAATGGATTATGCCGACCTCGAAGACGGTTATGCCGGCATTTCGGCGGCCTTTCCTCCGCCTGATTTCGTCACCCTGGCCGTCCACGGCAGGATGAAGGCGGCCGAAAAAGATTTCAGTATGGACCTTTTCAAGCGGGGAAAGGCGCATATTCTCGTCGCCACGTCGGTGATCGAAGTGGGGGTCGACGTGCCCAACGCTTCGGTGATGGTGATCGAGAGCGCCGAGCGTTTCGGACTCTCGCAGTTGCACCAATTGCGGGGACGCGTGGGGCGTGGGGCCGAGCAATCGTATTGTGTTTTGATGACTTCCTACAAGCTTTCTCGCGAATCGCGCAAGCGTATCGAAGCGATGGTCGCCACGAACGACGGTTTCGAATTGGCCGAACTCGACCTTAAACTACGTGGCCCGGGCGATTTGCAAGGTACCCAACAGAGCGGTCTGGCATTTGATTTGAAGATAGCCGACCTGGCCCGTGATGGACAGGTGTTGCAACTGGCCCGCGATGCAGCCGAAAAGATTCTGGCCGCCGACCCGTTGCTCGAAACACCCGCCAACGCCTGTCTGCGCGCACTGAAAGACCGGTATTCCTCTCATGAAGACCGGGATTTTAGCATGATATCATAACTTTTCACCTACTTTTGCGTTGTATTTATACAGGTCTTAAAGCAATGACACACCGAATCATAAAAAAACTGTTCCTGCCCGCCCTTTTGCTGTGGAGCGCAGCCGGTGCACAGGCGCAACAAACGGTCGCCGGGCTTCCCGCCACCCCATATCAGGTCGGTGAGAAACTGACTTATTCTGCCAGTTACAGCCTGAGTTTCATCAACACCGACGTGGGCGAAGTCATTTTTTCCGTCACCAGCGGTAAGTTGAACGGCAAGCCCGTTTACCATTTTAATGCGACGGCTGTCACTTATCCCTTCTACCGTACGTTTTTTGACATGAGGGACGTTTACGATTCGTGGGTCGACCAGGAAACCCTGAAACCACTCTACATGAAGAGCAACATCAAGGAGGGCGGCTATCGGTTTACGAGCGAAGTCAACTATGACTGGGTTCAAATGCGTGGCTACTCGAAGTGGCGTAACCTCAAACGGCCGAGTTACACCCATAAAGTGTTGCCCCTCACCTCCGGGTGCATGGATGGGGTCAGCCTTTTTTACAGCCTGCGGAGCATCGATGCCTCGGCGATGAGCCCCGGCCAACGAGGCCAGGTCGAACTGTTGCTCGAAGACACGGTGCGTAAGATCAACTACAGGTTCATCGGCCGTGAAACCCGTGCTATCGCAGGGTTGGGCACCTGCAAAACGATGAAATTCTCGGCCGAACTGGCCACCTCGACCGGCGAAGCGTTTGCCGACGGCACCGAGTTTTTCATTTGGTTCTCGGACGACAAAAACCAGATCCCGCTTTACGTCGAAACCCCGATCAGGGTCGGGTCGGTCAAGGTGCGGCTGATCAAATGGGAAGCGTTGCGATATCCCTTTGCAAGCAAACAATAACAAGTGCGACAACATACGAAGAGGAGCGTTTTTCGCTCCCCTTTTGCTCAATAAATGACAGGAATGGTGAGAAAAATATTTCTCACTGTCACATACTCCGTTCACTTGAAAACGATACTCGCCAAGTCGCTGATCCAATAAATAAAATTCCTCGAAAGTAAGAGGAAACACTTTTCCTAAATAATTGAAATAGGCTTCCCCCTGCCCCTCGAACAGTATTCCAAATATCACAGCCTCAAATTCGATATTGACCATACCATTGGCCTTATCATATTGCGAGATTCCGTCATCATGATACATATCTTGAAAAAATGGACAAATTCTTCCGGGAAATGAGTGCCTATAGCCCCTAAGTTCTGAAAGGAAATAAGTTTACGGCAGGGATCATATATGCCGAAGTGCGGTTGGTTCGGATTAATGCTTTAAATATAAAGCATTTTTGCCCAATCGACAATAGAAAATATGGTTTCATGCAAGACATGATAAAAATTCCCTCCAAGCTATAAGGCATTCGTAAAAAAGAGCAGCCTGCAGAAAAACCGCAGGCTGCTCTTTCGTAAATATTTATTAAGGAAGAAGTGTCAAAAAAGATTAGACCCACACGATTCCCTCTGCACTTTAACCAAGTAAAACAAAGTAATTTCGCATCCCCATACAAAAATAACCGTTTTCTTATGCCGCAAAGTTCTGTACGGGTCTAATCTGTTTCACCGGAAAGGGACTGTTTTTGCCTCTTTCCACGAAACAAAAATAAGTCGGCGTTATTAAAACGGCTTTAGAAAAGGATTAGAATGTGATTAAAAGAGCGTTCCTTCACGACCGGGCATCACGGCCCCCAAGTGTTCATAAGCCAGAGCGGTCGCCTCGCGTCCCCGCGGCGTGCGCTTGATAAAGCCCTCTTTGATGAGGAAAGGCTCGTATACTTCCTCGATCGTGCCCGGGTCTTCGCCCACGGCTGTGGCGATAGTGTTCAGGCCAACGGGGCCGCCGCCGAACTTGTGGATGATCGTCGTCAGTATCTTGTTGTCCATCAGATCCAGGCCGCGGGTGTCTATGTTGAGCGCCTGCAAGGCGTATTTGGTG
>JAITVB010000237.1 GCA_031286025.1 Rikenellaceae bacterium | reverse complement strand
CGCCGGATCAGCTTGACCCATAACACGAACGGTGCGGGTTGGCGGCCGTTGCCCACTCCGGGTTGGGCGGTCGAACCGCTTTCGCTTTCGCTGTTCAATATCGGCCGCACGGCCTCGATCCATGAAAAACGCCGGGTGGTGGGCAAAAACAACCTGCTGCTGTTTGCCGGCGGACGTCCGTTGTTGGTGGCTGACTCCTATGTTCAGGGCAATAACTGGAGTAATTTCACCCGGGCGGGCAACCTGGGCAGCTACCGCATCACGGGTATCGTGCGCCTGAAAGACCAACGACTGATGGCCCTTACGCACGACGACGGCCGCTTTATTTCGGGCGATCCCCGCTCTCCGGAACTGCGCAAATCGGCCATTTACAAAATGTATTCGAGCGATGACGGGGTGACTTGGAGTGCGCCCGAACTGGCACTCAGGCACAACCTCTGCGGCCTGTATGACGCGGCGGTCATCCGTATGCCTTATTATCGCAACAGCCTGGTGATGATTTGTGCCGACCGACAGAACCATTGTTCGTTCGTCTCGGTGAGCTACGACGAAGGGGCGACGTGGAGCTATCCGTCGGAGTTGCCCCCGTATCTGACCGGCGACCGTTTTTCACTGTTGGTCAAAGGCAATCGGCTGACGCTCGTCTATCGCGATATGTGGAGAACAGGAAAGGAGAAAGCCCTTCCTGAAAATCCTTTTTTCGGGGATTTGGTGATGTGGACGGGCGAACTGAAATGGCTGATCGAATGGCGCCGCGACGAGATGGCCGCTACGCCTTATGCCGAGGAAGCGGACGTTCCGCGCCGGACCAACGGAATAAAATTCCGGATCGCCGACAATTACCCGGTGGCGGGAGCCGATCCGGCCGACCGCCGGAGCTACGATTGCGGCTATCCGACGATCCTTTCGCCACGGGCCGGGATATTTTTCGTTGTGGCCTGCGGTTATTGGGACGGTGACCCCGCTGCCGCAACCTACGTCAAAAGTTTTATGATTGAAGGATACCAACTCAAGCAGGCGCGGAAAGCGCTGCGCTGACATGAGGGCCGTATAGGATTACAGTAAACCACGGTTCTTTCTGTTCTGAAGGCTACTTGCGAAAAATCAGTGGTCGGACGCCTGTGCCTCCCTCAGTGCGCAGGCCAACTGGTCGGGACATGAAGTGAGTTTGCTGCCGCAACGGATACCGGACAGGCGGGCGATCGCCTCATCGACGGTCATCCCTTTTAAGAGCGCTGCGACGCCCTGTGAATTTCCGGCGCAACCGCCCGTGAACGTTACATGTCGGATGCGGTCGCCGTTGAGTTCGACGTCGATTCGGCGGCTACACACGCCGCCGTTCGGCGTATAAGAGATTTTTTGCATTTTTCGTGGTTTGCTTTGCATGGAAAACGTAGACGAAAGACTTTTTATACCTGTGCTCCGGAATTGACAATAAAGGTAAGGTTTTTATCGGAGTTTCCGGGTAGAGAAAAATATTTCGACCCAATAATTAATGATTATGAAACGTGTTATTTTTGCCTTGGCCGTGTCGTTGGCCTTTTCGGGAAACACTTTCGGACAGGAATCGCCCGTCGTGCCGCCCGTCGATTTTTACAGTTTGAGTTTTACCTCCATTACCGGACGGACGATCGACTTTTCGGCCTTCAAAGGCCGGAAGGTGCTGCTTGTCAACACGGCGTCGAAATGCGGTTACACGCCCCAGTTTGCCGATCTGGAGGAGCTGAGCGTGCAGTATATCGGCGAATTGGCCGTAGTGGGTTTCCCGTCGAATGATTTCGGCGGACAGGATCCCGGGTCGAACGCCGACATCCTTGAGTTCTGCCAAAAAAACTACGGGGTGACTTTCCTGATGATGGAAAAGTCGGCCGTGAAGGGCGAAGGTAAGAACCCGGTTTTCCAATGGCTGACCGACCCGGCGAAGAACGGGTGGAACAGTCAGGGACCCGAATGGAATTTTTGGAAATACCTGATCGATGAGCAGGGGCGGTTGGCGGCCGTTTTCCCGTCGAAGGTGAAACCGTCGGGCGAGGGGATCGCTTCGTTGTTGAGTAAAAAATAAGTATGGCAGAAACGACTGTATTACCGCGCTGCGGTTGGCATGGAGACGATGAACTCTATACCCGCTACCACGACGAAGAGTGGGGGAGCGAGGTGACCGACGACCGCCGGATGTTCGAATTTTTAGTGCTCGAAAGCGCCCAGGCCGGATTGAGTTGGATCACGATCCTGCGCAAACGCGACGGGTATCGCCGGGCCTTCCACGATTTCGACCCCGAACGGGTGGCCCGGATGACCGAAGACGATGTCGAACGCCTGATGCAGGATCCGTCGATCGTCCGCAACCGGCTGAAGATCCGGGCGACGATCGGCAATGCCGCCCGGTACCTTGAGGTGCAGCGCGAATTCGGTTCGTTTTGCGATTACCTGCGCGGTTTTCTGCCTGAGGGCAAGCCGATCGTAAACCATTGGAAAACGTTGGCGGAGATTCCGGTTTCCACGCCGGTTTCTGATGCCGTTGCCAGGGATATGAAGCGGAGGGGTTTTCGTTTCTTCGGGACGACGATTTGTTACGCCCACCTGCAGGCGACGGGATATATCAACGATCACCTCGAAGGGTGTCATTTTAAATAGTATCTTGTCGAATAAAACGGGCGATGTTTTTCATCGCCCGTTTTTATCCATGGAAAGTGAACGGATTATTCGCCCGTCTTCGTATTCATTTTGATGTATTGAAAGTGGGGGCCGAAGCGTTCGAAAGCAGCCTTGTCCAACGCTTCGCGGTGGTCGGGGTGCGCGATGCCGGTGATCAGGCGGGCGCGCTCCTGCAGCGTGCGGCCGTAGAGGTCGATGGCCCCATATTCGGTCGCGAGGTAGTGGATGTGTTGGCGCGTGGTCACCACACCGGCCCCCGGAGAGAGTACCGGAGCGATCTTGCTGATTCCCTTATTGGTTACTGACGGCATGGCGATGATCGCTTTGCCGCCTTTCGAAAGCGAAGCGCCATAGATGAAGTCGATCTGGCCGCCCACACCCGAGTAAAAGGTCGTGCCCAACGAATCGGCGCACACCTGGCCTGTGATGTCGACCTGCAGGGCCGAGTTGATCGCCGTTACGCGATCGTTTTTCGAGATCACGAACGGGTCGTTGGTGTATCCCACGTCCATCATCAGCACTCCGGGGTTGTCGTCGATAAAGTCGTAGACCTTTTGCGAACCCATCAGAAAGGTCGATACCATCTTGCCTTTGTCGATGCTTTTTGCGTAACCGTTGATGATGCCCTTTTCGACAAGCGGCAGCACGCCGTCGGCAAACATCTCGGTGTGGATCCCCAGGTTCTTGTGGTTGCCCAGTTGGGCGAGCACGGCGTTGGGAATGGCCCCGATCCCCATCTGAAGGCAGGCGCCGTCCTCGATCAGTGCGGCACAATGTTTCCCGATGGCGGTTTCGATTTCGTCGGGCACGGTGAAGTGGGCCTCTTCCAACGGGCAATCTTCTTGCACGAAAATATCGATCCGGTCGATGTGGATGAAAGCATCGCCAAAAGCACGGGGAACGTATTTGTTGATCACGGCGATTACCGTGTCGGCACATTCGACGGCAGCCAACGTAGCATCGACCGAGGTTCCGAGCGACACGTAGCCGTGCTTGTCGGGCGGTGACACCTGGATCATCGCCACGTTACACGGCAGTACCCCCGTGCGGTATAATTTCTGGGTTTCCCCGAGGAAAATCGGAATATAGTCGGCATAGCCCGACTGAGTTACCTTGCGCACGTTGCCGCCCACGAAGAACGAGTCGAGTTGAAAAACGCCCTCAAATTCGGGAGCTGCGTAAGGCGCGGGGCCTTCGGTATGGAGGTGGTGTACGTGTACGTGTTGGAACTCCTTGTTTTTCCCTCGTTCGCACATGGCTTTGATCAGGCACTGGGGGGCACTGGCCACGCTGCTCAGGTGAATGTGGTCATGGGACTTGATGACTTTTACCGCTTCCTGCGGGCTGACGAATTTGACGCTGTTTTTCATAGTGTTCATGCTAAGGCTAAAAAATCAATTCCACAAAATTCCACAAAAACAAATGCAAAGTGCCTATACATTTTGTGCGTGGAAATGAAAAAATGACGGCTTTTTACCGTCGTTTTGTAGCCTCGCCCGGATTCGAACCGGGATTACCGGTTTAGGAAACCGAGGGTCTATCCCTTGACCTACAAGGCCTTATGTCTGTTTTTCTTTGTTCGTCCGCGACTGTTTGAGCCAAGGCAGGATGAAAGTTCTCAAGCGATTAGTAAACCGCTATTCCATCTCTTGAACTATGGGACCTCTTTGGGCGGAAGAATATCAGAAAGGCCCCGTCATCTTCCGTGCCGGTCACTTCAGTGCCCGCCGGGGTCGCCTTATATCGAAAAACTGCCGCCGTCGTAAGCCCACTTCAGGTAGACCGCCCCCCACGTAAAGCCGCCGCCGAAAGCCGCCAGGATCAGGTTGTCGCCCTTTTTGAGCCGTTGTTCGTAGTCCCACAGGCACAGAGGCAGCGTAGCCGCCGTCGTGTTGCCGAACTTGTCGATATTGATCATGCACTTGTCTTCGGGTAGCCCCATACGGTTGGCCGTAGCGCTGATAATCCGCAGATTGGCCTGGTGCGGAACCAGGTAGCGGACGTCGTCCGGCGTCAGGTGGTTGCGCTCCATCAGTTCAACCGAAGTATCGCCCATGTTCGACACAGCCGCCTTGAAGACCGTCTTGCCGTCCTGGTGGATGGTGTGCCAACGGTTTTCGATCGTTTCGTGGGTCGCCGGATAGGCTGACCCCCCTGCTTTCATGTAGAGGTGCGGAGCCCCGCCGCCGTCGGAGTGGAGTATGGCGTCCAATACCCCCAACCCTTCGGTGTTGGCTTCGAGCAGCACCGCCCCGGCGCCGTCGCCGAAGATCGGACAGGTGTTGCGGTCGGTGTAATCGACGATCGACGACATTTTGTCGGCCCCCACGACAATCACCTTTTTATAGGTCTGAGTTTCGATATACTTCGATGCCGTCCACAGGGCGAACAGGAAGCCGCTGCACGCCGCCGACACGTCAAACCCAAACGCCTTCATCATCCCCGCCCGGTAGCAGATCAGGTTGGCGGTCGAGGGGAAGAACATGTCGGGGGTCACCGTGGCACAAATCACCAAGTCTACATCCATCGGGTCGGTGCCGGTTTTTTCGAGCAGGTCCTTCACGGCGTGTTCGCCGAGGAAGGAGGTGCCCAGTCCCTCGCCCTTGAGGATGTGGCGGGTCTTAATCCCGATGCGGGTCATGATCCATTCGTCCGAAGTGTCGACCATCCGGCTCAGTTCCTCGTTGTCGAGAATGTAATCCGGAAGGTATCCTCCTACGCCGGTGATTGCTGCGGTTATTTTTCCCATCATCTGAATGCCTCCTTGAATTTATCAACCAACCCCACCTCGACGGCCTTCCCTGTTTGGAGCACCATGTTTTTGATCGCTTCGGGACTCGAACAGCCGTGGCCGATGACCACCGCCGCGTTGATGCCCAACACGGGCGTCCCGCCGACTTTTTCATAGTTCAGCGCATCGAAGAAAGGAGAACTCAGTCCCTGACGTTGCGACAACCCGTAAAGGCCCTCGGCCATCTTGAGGATGGTGTTGCCCGTAAAACCGTCGCACACGATCACGTCGGCAATCGAGTCGTCAAAGATGTGCTTCGCCTCGACGTTGCCTACGAAATCGAACTCGGTCGAACCGTCCATGCTTTCAAAGGCGGCCTTGGTGGCCAGGTTCCCTTTTTCCTTTTCCTCGCCGATGTTGAGCAGACCCACCCGGGGATATTCGACGCCCATCATCGCCTTGGCGTAAAGGTTGCCAAGTTTTCCGTACTGGTACAGCACGTCGGGTTTGCAATCCACGTTGAGGCCCACGTCCAACAACAAAGCACCGCGGTCCGATTCGGTCGGTACCACGGTGGAAATGGCGGGGCGGATCACCCCTTCGATCTGTTTGACGCTGTACATGCACCCGACCATCATGGCACCGGTGCTGCCGGCGCTAGCAAATCCACTGATCTTCCCGGCCTTGAGCCACGAAAATCCGACCGATATGCTCGAATCGGGTTTCTTGACGAACGTCTGGGCGGGATTTTCGCCCATTTCGATCGTCTGGGTGGTGTGTACGATTTCGAAGGTCTCTACGGGGCACTTCTCGCGCTCCAACACGGCGGTAATCTGCGTCTGATCGCCAAAAAGGACAATCTTGGTT
>JAITVB010000052.1 GCA_031286025.1 Rikenellaceae bacterium | reverse complement strand
CCACGTCGACGCGATGGAATTCTGCTCGCACCTCGATCAGCGCGAATACCCCGCCGGCGCCCTTGCCGCTGCTTTCTACCTCATCTCGGGCGTACGCGGCATGGAACGCGGCACCATCTCCAGTGTCCGCGACGAAAACGGCGACGAAATCCTCGCCGATGTCGAACTGCTCCGTCTCGCCGTTCCCCGTCGTGTCTTCACCCGCTCACAGATCGACTACGTCGTCGATCGTATGGAATGGCTCTGGGACAATCGCAAACTCATCGGTGGACTCCGGTTTACCTACGAACCCCCCGTCCTCCGGTTCTTCATGGGGGGCCTCGAAGCAACCACCGACTGGCCCGCACGCCTCGTCGAGAAATTTCGCCAAGACCTCGGCGACAGCCTTTGACGGCCGAGGGAGGCGCAGCCATGGAACTGCGCCTTTATGAAAAAAAGACAACCTAAAAAATCAAAAAATGTTTTCGGGTATCGTGGAGGCAACAGGCCGTGTGGCTCGCCTTGAAAAAAATCGGGAAAACCTGAACATTACCCTGGAGTGTCCTTTTACGGGCGAGTTGAAGATCGACCAGAGCGTGGCCCACAACGGCGTCTGCCTGACGGTAGTGGCGATCGACGGTGATTGCTATACTGTGACCGCGATCCACGAAACGCTGATTAAGTCCAACCTCGGCGGGCTGCAGTTGGGCGACGAAGTGAACCTTGAACGCAGCATGCGACCCGACGCGCTGTTGGACGGGCACATCGTCCAGGGCCACGTCGATCAGACGGCGACTTGTCTGGCGGTCGAGGAGAGCGAAGGGAGTTGGTATTTCACGTTCGGGTATGATCCGGCGGTAGGCAATATTACGGTCGAAAAGGGATCGGTGTCGGTCAACGGAGTGAGCCTGACGGTGGTCGATTCACAAGATGGCCGGTTCCAGGTGGCGATCATTCCCTACACCTACGAGCATACCAATTTTCATAACATTCGTTCCGGGACGGTGGTCAACCTCGAATTTGATATTGTTGGGAAGTACATTACCCGGTTGATGAAGAATTATTTGAAGAAATAGTTTTTGCTTGTTATACAGAGGGTGTTGGCTATGGTTAGCCGGCTTCCTCTGTATTTTTTCAACGGGCGAACCCCGCATAGGACGAGTTTCCTTTCTCTATGTTTCGAGTTGAGGCGGCAGTCCGAAAACGATGGATTAGAAATAGAGATAAAAATCGCGCGTCAGTTGGCGATAGGCATCTGAGTATCCGTTGCGATCAACGTTTTCGATCACCAACGTTTCCTCCTCGACCGACACCGGACGCGTGCGTGAAAAGTTGAGCAGCACGCGTTTCACAGGACGTCCCGGTGTCGTGTGTACATGCGTCCGTCTCACGCAATAAAGCCCTTCGATCGCCGCACGGACTACAAAAATGGCTGATTCCTCGTACGGAAAGATCACAGAAAACCGCCCATCGGGCGTAAGCAGCCGTACCACCCCTGCAACCAGTTCGTCGTAGGTCAGCCATCCGGCATGCCGCGCCGCCTCTCGTCCCGCATCCGGAGATCTCAGCGAGTCGACGAAATAAGGCGGATTCGATAAAATATGGTCGTATTGCGGCCGGTCGGCCCGTTCCGAAAACTCTTGCAAAGAAACCGCTTCGATCGAAATCCGATCCGCCCAAGGCGAATCCTCCGCATTCTGCCGAGCTTGCTCCGCCGCCGCCGGATCAATCTCGATCGCATCGATCAAGGTCCCGGTCGTACGTTGCGCCGCCATCAGCGCAATCAGCCCAGTCCCCGTTCCCACATCCAGAATCCGCCCCTCGCATCCCGTCAACGAAGCCCAAGCCCCTAACAGTACCCCATCCGTTCCCACCTTCATGGCAGTCCTACGCTGGTGCACCACAAACTCCCTGAATCTGAAATAAGAATTCGACATCACGATCTCTCGATTACGAGGTGACCCAAACCGACTGAACCGTTAGCAGTTGCACACGAGGTTCCGGTCGCCGTAGCCGGCGTCGATTTTCGAAACGCAGGGCCAGAATTTGTGCTCCGCCATCCAACCTAACGGGTAGACTGCTTTCTCGCGGGAGTAGGTGTGATTCCATTCGTTGGCTGTGGCTTCGACGGCGGTGTGTGGGGCCATTTTGACGACATTGTCGTCGGCGTTGGCATGGCCGTCGGTGATTTCCTGACACTCGCGCCTGATCGAGACCATGGCTTCCATGAAACGGTCCATTTCGGCCTTGGATTCGCTCTCGGTGGGTTCGACCATCAGCGTTTCATGGACGGGGAAAGAGAGCGTGGGGGCGTGGAAACCGTAGTCCATCAACCGGCGGGCTATGTCGCCGCATTCGATGCCATACTCCTTCTTGAAGTGTTGCAGGTCGAGGATCATTTCGTGACCTACGCGACCGGTTTCGCCGGTGTAAAGCACGCTGTATTCGCCGCGCAGGGCCGCGGCCATGTAGTTGGCGTTGACGATGGCCATTTCGGTAACGCGACGTAGTCCGTTGGCCCCAAGCATTTTGATGTAGCCGTAGGTGATCGGCAGGATGCCGGCACTGCCCCAAGGGGCTGCGGCTACGGCGGTAATCCCTTCGCTGCCGCCGGTTTCGACGATAGGATGCGAGGGCAGAAAGCGCATCAAGTGCTCGGCCACGCCGATCGGACCTGCGCCCGGACCTCCGCCGCCGTGCGGAATGCCAAAGGTTTTGTGCAAATTCAGGTGGCACACGTCGGCTCCGATAAAGCCCGGATTGGTGAGGCCCGCCTGGGCGTTCATATTGGCGCCGTCCATATAGACCTGCCCGCCGTTTTCGTGCACGATTTCCACGATCTGGCGAATGCGGCTTTCGAAAACACCGTGGGTCGACGGGTAAGTGATTATCGCACAGCTCAACCTGCTGCGGTATTGTTCAGCCTTGGCACGCAGGTCGTCGACATCGATGTTCCCGTTGGCGTCGCAGGCCACGACGACGGTCTGCATTCCGGCCATCGAGGCCGAAGCGGGGTTAGTGCCGTGGGCCGAGGCAGGAATAAGCGCCACGTTGCGCCCGTAGTCACCGCGGTGCATGTGATAAGCGCGAATCACCATCAGCCCGGCATACTCGCCCGCCGCCCCCGAATTGGGTTGGAGCGACACGGCGGCAAAGCCGGTGATCACCGCCAGATCACGACTCAGGTTTTCGATCAATTCCCGATAGCCTGCCGCCTGACCGGGCGGCACAAACGGATGGATATCTCCGAATTCGGCCAATGAGAGGGGCATCATCGTCACCGCCGCATTGAGCTTCATCGTACAGGAGCCAAGCGGGATCATGCTGTGGGCCAACGAGATGTCGCGGCCTTCGAGCATTTTGACGTAGCGCATCAGGTCGGTTTCGTTGTGGTAGCGGTTGAACACGTCCTGGGTGAGGTATTCACTTGTGCGGACAAGACTGTGGTCGAAGGCGATCACCTCGTCGATGCCCCCCCTAT
>JAITVB010000136.1 GCA_031286025.1 Rikenellaceae bacterium | reverse complement strand
CTCTGACCGGTACTTTTATGTTATTCCCCTTGCGTGTTGTCTCAGAGTGTTGCCCAGGTCCTCTCAAAGCCAGGACAATATCCTGTCAATAAATGACTTACAACTACGCCGCTTATGTTTTAATCAAAGTGGCCGCCGAAGGCTGTCAACAAAATATCGTACATTTTTTGTTCGTTGCACAATAAAAAGTGCTTTGCGGCGGTTTCTATTCATACGGCCCCATTGGCCGGATGGCCAACGAAGAGTTTATTGTTTGAAAACTCGGTGAATTTGCATACCTTTGCCCGGTTATGAAGCGAATTACGGGAATTTTTGCGTTGTTGATCCTGTTGGCCTGGGGCGGTTGCTCGAAGGTCGATTACGACATCGAGGGCCAACAGACGCGGTTCACGGACTTCATCACAAACGGCGGATGGCCGTTTTATGAGTTCAACGGGGTTTACCAAGTGGTCGTTCTGCGGGGAGCGGGTCCGGCGGTGGCGGCAGGCGATTCGATCTATTTCTCCTACACCGGCAGTTCTTTTACGGGTAGTGTCGGGCCGGCCTTTGCCACCAACATCAAGGAAAAGGCCAAGGAGGCGAATCTTGACACGACCCGTCTCGATTTCCGTCCGAAAGGCTTCCGCTCGGGAGACGGCTCGTTGATGCCGGGGCTTGCGAGCGGGTTGACGGATTGCCGTCAGGGCGATTCGCTGCTAGTGTTGATAACCTCCGATCTGGCCTACGGCGATAAACAGGTGGGGTATGTCCCTGCCGGCACTCCCGTTGTGTTCGAAGTAAGCATTCTGAAAGTGATAAAATAAAAAAATCGACGATATCCGATGAAATTCCTATTGAAAACGCTTGTTGCCCCGTTTCTCCTCCTGGCGGCCGTTTCGTGTGCCGAGAGCGAGAGCGACACTACTTTCGAAGAGCGCCAGGAGGAAGCTTTCGACTTGTGGATGGCCAAGTATCACCCCGACATCCCCAAACTCGAATCGGGCCTCTACATGGAGTGGATCAGCCGAAATCCCTCGCACCGCCGCCTGAACGAAGGCTATTGGATGGAACTGAATTATACGGGCTACACGATCGCGGGCGACATCTACGCCTCGCGTTCAGCCGCTGTCGCCGATCAATTGGGCCATTTTTCGTACCTGACCCATTACGCAGGCGAATATTCGCAATACACCGCCACATTCTCCGAAAGCGATTACACGGCGCTGACCAAGTATCCCATCGCGCAGATCGAAGCGCTCGCCCTGATGCACGAGGGCGACTCGGTGCGGCTTTATATCCCGCCGAAACTGGGCTATATCTATGGGTTCTCGGGCGACGTGGGCTATGTTCCGACGGTTTCGACGGTTTCGATGATTGCGGGCCATCCGGCGATCCTCGAACTGGGGCTGCGGAAAGTGGTGCCCGACCCGATCGTTCATGACTACGAACAGACCCACCTGTTTGCACGCGACTCGCTCGGCATCCTTTCGCCGGCGGATTCGACGGCCTACGGGCTTTACATGAAAAAACTGGTCGAGGTGCCCGAGGGCGATTCGATCACCAAGGATTCGACAGTGTCGGTTTACTATATCGGACGTTTTATCGACGGATTTGTCTTCGACACCAATATCGACTCGGTAGCCAAGGCCCATAATATTTATCTTGAACAAGTGGAAATAGACGAGGGTAGTACCCAACATTATGACGCTATATCATATACACCTTACAACAATTCTGACCGTTTCCCTTCGCAAGGTGTTTCCGATATGCTGATCCATATGCTCCGGGGAGAACGGGCCATCGGTGTAATGAATTCGAGCCTTGGATATGGGATAAGCGGTAATACGGATACGAACCGCGACGGATACTTGCAGGTCCCACCTTATACTCCCCTGATTTATGAAATCTATGTCGAACCGAAGGAAACGGACAAAGAATAAAAAGGGGAGCGAAATTTTCGCTCCCTTTTTGGTTTCCCCAAGGGACACCTCTGTATCCCTTTTCGATTTTCATGATCTTTCGTATTTTTTATGATACAAAATCCCCGCCGTAGGGATAACTCCTATATATTCAAGGCATCTTTTATTATCGACAGAGGTTATTCCACTGTAAAACTGCGGTTGCGGATATGCGAATAATATTGCTGTATGAATGCTTCCGTCCAACGCACGGCGGGAACCTCGCCGCCGAAACGTTCCAGCAGGTTGTGCTTGCCCAACGGGTCTTCGAGATAGTCGAAAACGCCCACCAGGCGGTGCTCGTCAAAACGGTAGAGGTAGTCGTCGGAAATCGTGTTGAACACCCCGCCCGCATAGTTGATGGAATAACCCGGGGCAGGACTTTCGAAAAGGTCTTTCCCGAAAGCGAAGTAGGGTTTGTCGTAGCCCAACAAGCCGAGCAGCGTCGGCATCAGGTCGATGTGCTGTGCCGGACGGGTGTCGTCGCCGCGCAACCAACCGGCGGGCGAGTAGATAATCAGCGGCACGGCGTGGTCGTAAGGCACCTGTCGGTACTTCTCGTTGTCGGCCCCCGAGCCATGGTCGGCCGTGAGGATGAAAATCGTGCTTTCATACCAGTCATGGCGGGATAGCTGTGCGAAAAGGCGGCGCAAGGCATCGTCGCTGTAGCCGATCATGCGGTGGATCTCCATCGCCCCTTCGGGGTAGCGCCCTTCGAAGTCGGCGGGTAACTTGTAGGGGTGGTGCGACGACAGGGTAAACAGCGTAGCGAAAAACGGTTGGGACAGCGTCCCGAGTTTCGTGCCCGCGTAGGGGAGAAACTTATGGTCCCAAATGCCCCACAGGCCATCGAAATCGCCGTGACCGTTTTCTTCCTCGTACTCCTCGCGCGACCAGAAATGTTCGATGCCGACCGATTTGCCAAAGGCGACGAAACTCATCGACTCGCGCACCGCCCCATGCATAAAGGCAGTCGAGTAGCCCAACTCTTTCAGCGAAGCCGGCAGGGCGTGGGTCGGCGCCGTCGATTGGGGCAGGGCGAGGAATTGCGTCTTGAACGTCGGGATCGAAGCCCACAGCGCCGGCAGGGCATCGATCGACCGAATGCCGTTGTTGTAAGCGTTCCGAAAAACATAACTTTCCGCAATCAATGAATCGAGGAAAGGCGTATAACTCGGGGCATCCGCTGAAAATTGATCCGATAGCGCTTTGATATGGGCCGCGGCGATGCTTTCCATCACGATCAACACCACATTGGGGCGGCCTTCGAGTTGCAGGTGGCTGGGCGTGGGGGCGGGATGCACCGGTGTAAAGATCGAGTCGGCCTCCGCCTGCGAAAAAAATTCGGGATGAGGCACCTGTTGCCCGATGTTGCGGATCACGCAGAAGGGATTGCTCAGCACGAGGGGCGTTTTTCGGGGCGCGGCATACATTGACGCGTCGCCGATATTGATCGGGAACGTGGCGGGCGACAGGTTTGCCCCGCGGATGAGGAAAACAGCCATCGCCGCCGAAACCGCGAGCAGCAGGGTTTGCGAAACGCCGTAAACGATGTTGTTTTTGATTTCCGTCGCCCGGTAGCCGATCTTTTTAAAGCCCGACCACAGCAGGAAAATCGCCGCTCCCCACATCACAAAGCCGTACCAGTAATCCCTTAAAAATTGTTTGACGAGCAACACTCTGTTGCCCTCGCCCATCAGGTGAAAATCGTCCGAGGAAATGCGCGCCAACTTATACGGGAAATAGCACACGTCAGCCAGGTTGACCCCCAACCCCGACGCATTGATCACGACAAAAAGCCACAACAGAAAAATCTGGTATCCTTTATATGCGCGGAACCGGAACGGAATCAAGGAAAAAAAGAGAAACGGCAGATTCAGATAAAAAATCGAAACCGAGTCGAAAACCAACCCTCCGTGTAACAGTTCCGGTACTTCGCCCCACGAGATTGGCCCGAGCAACGCTGCGTTGAACACGTAAAATGTCGCACGGCAGAGCATAAAGATCACATAGAGCCAAAGGATCCTGTACAAAAAATATCGAAAATCGGCGGTCGCTTTCATCTCAGGGTTATTTTTCGCAGTGCCTCCCGGCACCCGGAATATTTTACTTGAATTCGCACCGAGGCGCATCCTGATACTTTGCAAAAGTAGGCTATTCCGCCGGATTATGTACTTTTGCAGAAGATAAAACGTGTATGAACCTTATCGAAGGCATCAAGAACATCCTGGTCGTCCCCCCAAAAAAGAATGGCCCGCCATCGACGCCGAACACAAAAGCAAGGACGGAGGAACTCGCGTAGCGTAGTAAACAATCGGCGAACTCCGTTTCGCTCCGGTTTTCGGCTGCTTTTTTGATGGCAGCAAAAGAAAGTAGCGACGCGTTGACGATCAAGAAAGTAATCTTTTCACCCATGTGATAAGGAATATTCCTCTCGAAAAATTCAACAATTTGTGATATAATTCGTATTTTTGTCCGATTCCGGCAACTAAAGCCCGCTTATGAAACTATCATTGCTACAAACCGACTTGGCGTGGGAATCGCCCGCCGACAACCTCGAACACCATGAGGAGCTGATCGAAAAAGCCGATTCGAGCGATCTCTTCGTCCTGCCCGAAATGTTTTCGACGGGTTTCGTCACCGACCCCCAAAACGTGGCCGAAGCTGTCGATGAAGAGACCGGCGAAGGCGCAACGTTTGCGTGGATGCAAAAGGTCGCCGCGCAAAAAGGGGCGGCTCTGGCCGGAAGCGTCGCCGTCAACGAAGGCGGGAATTTTTATAACCGCTTCTATTTCGTGCAACCCGACGGGATCAGCTACCAATACGATAAACGCCACCTGTTCAGCATGGGAGGCGAAAACAAGGCTTACACCCGGGGCGGGCAGCAGGTGATGATCCAATACCTTGATTTCCGGATCATGCCGCTCGTTTGCTACGATTTGCGGTTTCCGGTGTGGTCGCGCAGCCGCGGCGATTGCGACCTGATCCTTTACGTGGCCTCGTGGCCTCCTTCGCGCATCGGGGCGTGGGATGTGCTGTTGCGGGCGCGGGCCATTGAGAACCAATGTTATGTGGCGGGCGTGAATCGCGTCGGAAACGATCCTTGCCACGAGGGATACAGCGGCCACAGCGTGTTGGTCGACTACCTTGGCCAACCGGTCGTTGCCGCCCGCGAAGGACGCGAGGAAGTGGTCGACGGGTATATCGAACGTGAGCCTCTCGACGAATTCCGCAAAAAATTCCCGGCGTTTCTCGATGCCGATAAATTCGATTTTCCGGAATAACGGGTCGAAGGCTTGGGAGGAGACTCGGAAACTTGACATTGTTCGGACAAGATATATGAAAAAATTACTTTTACTGGGTGACCAGGCCGTTGCGTTGGGGGCGATCCGCTCCGGGATTTCGGGCGTGTATGCCTATCCCGGCACGCCGTCGACCGAGATCACGGAATACATCCAGGCCTCGCCCGAGGCCGCGGGCATACACAGCCGTTGGTGCACGAACGAGAAGACCGCGATGGAGGCCGCCCTCGGCATATCCTATGTCGGCCGCCGGGCATTGGTGTGCATGAAGCACGTAGGTCTGAACGTCGCCGCCGATGCTTTCCTGAATTCGGCGATGACGGGAACCAATGGAGGGCTGATCGTATTGGTGGCCGACGACCCCTCGATGCACTCGTCGCAGAATGAGCAGGATTCGCGTTTCTACGGAAAATTTGCCTTTGTGCCGACCCTCGAACCGGCGTCGCAACAAGAAGCTTACGATATGATGGCTTACGGCTTCGACCTGTCTGAAAAACAAGGGCTCCCGGTGCTGATGCGCATTACCACGCGGATGGCCCACTCGCGGGCAGTCGTGCAGACCGGGCCGCGGCGGGAAGTGGCGCCGATCTCGTTTCCGAAAGAGCCATCGCGTTGGGTGTTGCTGCCGGTCAATGCGCGAAAACGCTACGACATCCTGCTCGGGCAGCAGCCCGAACTGGAAAAAATTTCCGAAGACTCGCCGTACAATAAATATGTCGAAGGAAAAGACCGGAGTCTGGGCGTCATCGCCTGCGGCATCGGGCACAACTACCTGATGGAACAGTATCCGGAGGGGTGTCCCTATCCTGTGTTGAAAATCGCACAATACCCTCTGCCGCGGAAGCACCTCGAAAAAATGGCCGCCGACTGCCGAAAACTGTTGATCCTCGAAGACGGGCAACCGTTTGTCGAAGAGCAGATGCGCGGCATTTTCGGTGCGCCGTGCGCGGTGGCCGGACGCTTGAGCGGCGAATTGCCGCGGGCGGGCGAACTGACTCCGGATAATGTGCGGTCCGCCTTAGGATTACCTGCGGCCGAGGGATTTGCGGCAAGTTCGCTCGTTATGCCCCGGCCACCGGTATTATGTGCCGGATGCGGCCACCGCGACGTCTACGACGTGTTGAATGGGGTGGCGGTCGGTTATCCCGCCGCCCGGATTTTCAGCGATATCGGTTGTTACACGCTCGGGGCGTTGCCGCCGTTCCGCGCCATCCACTCGTGCGTCGATATGGGCGCTTCGATCACGATGGCCAAGGGGGCGGCCGATGCCGGACTGTTTCCGGCCGTGGCGGTGATCGGCGACTCGACATTTACGCACTCGGGGATTACGGGACTGCTCGATGCGGTCAATTCGCAGGCCCCCATCACGGTCGTCATTTCCGACAACCTGACCACAGCCATGACCGGCGGTCAGGACTCGGCCGGAACTGGACGGCTCGAAGCGATCTGCCGCGGCGTGGGTGTCGAAGAAGCGCATATCCGCGTGGTGATACCGATCTCTGGGAACCGGGACGAAATCGCAAAAATCATCCGCGACGAAATAGAATACAAAGGTGTCTCTGTAATCATTCCCCGGCGCGAATGCATCCAGACCCTCAAACGCAACGTAAAAAAACAGGCCCGGTGAAACGCAACATCATCCTTTCGGGCGTCGGGGGACAAGGCATCCTCTCGATCGCCACGGTGATCGGCCAGGCGGCCCTCGACGAAGGCCTGTCGCTGAAACAGGCCGAAGTACACGGCATGAGCCAACGGGGCGGCGACGTGCAGTCGCACTTGCGCATTTCTTCGGAGCCCATTGCCTCCGACCTTATTTCGCGGGGGGGGGGCGATGTGATCCTCTCGCTTGAGCCGATGGAAGCCCTGCGCTATTTACCCTACCGCTCGGAGGGGGGGTGGGTGGTGGCCAATACCGCGCCGTTTGTCAATATCCCGAATTATCCCGATATTGAGGGAGTGTTGGCCGAACTCCGGGCGCTTCCACAAGCGATCCTTCTCGATGTCGACGCGATTGCCAAAGACGGCGGTGTGACCCGTGCCGCCAATATTGTATTGTTGGGAGCGGCTTCGTCGATCCTGGGCCTTTCTTTCGAAAACCTGGCTGATGGCATTCGAAAAATTTTCGGAGCAAAGGGAGAAACCGTCGTAGCCATGAATCTGAAAGCCTTGGAAGCTGGCCGCGATACCGCGCAGAAACTGAAAAACGAAAAATAATGGACACCAACGGCGTATTTGATCGCGCACTGGTCGAAAGGGCGGTAGCTGAGTTGGGCATCACCAACCTTGAGCACGCCACGATCGGACAGGTGGTGCTGTTGGCGATGAAGCTCGAAGCGTGGACGGGCATTCCCTTTATCCGGATGGATCAGGGCGTCCCCGGCCTGCCCCCGTGCCGCATCGGGCTCGAAGCCGAGAAAGCCGCCCTCGACACGGGCATCGCCGCGATCTATCCCCCGGCCGAGGGTGTTCCGGTGCTGAAGGCCGAGACTTCGCGGTTCGTCAAAGCGTTTTTGAATATCGACATTTCGCCCGCAGCGTGCATTCCCGTGACGGGTTCGGTGTGCGGCTCGTTCGGGGCGTTTATCGCGTGCAACCAGATCGATCCGGCAAAAGACACCGTGTTGTTCGTTGATCCCGGTTTTCCCATTCAAAAATCGCAACTCGCGATGCTCGGGATGAAATACGCCTCGTTCGACATCCACGATCACCGCGGCCTCGTCCTGCGCACCCGGCTCGAAGGATTTCTGGAGAAAGGCAACATTTCAGCCATCATCTATTCCAATCCCAACAACCCGGCCTGGATCTGCCTGACCGAAAACGAATTGCAGATCATAGGCGGACTGGCCTCCAAGTACGGCGCGATCGTGCTCGAAGACCTCGCCTATTTCGGCATGGATTTTCGAGAGTACCTCGGCCATCCGTGGGAGCCGCCTTATCCGGCCACTGTGGCACGTTATACCGACAACTACATCCTGATGTTTTCCGGCTCGAAAATTTTCAGCTATGCCGGTCAACGCATTGCCGTGACCGCCGTTTCCGACAAGATCTTCGGCAACGTTTACCCTCCATTGGCTGAACGTTATGGAAACTCAGGCCACTTCGGAAGCACGCTGATCAACGCGATCTATTATATGGTCACTTCGGGTTCGACCCATTCGACCCAGTTCGGTCTGGCGGCGATGATGCGTGCGGCGACCGACGGCGAAATCGACTTCGTCGGGGAAACCCGCGAATACGCCCGCCGTGCCCGCCGGATGAAAGACATTTTTTTGAAGAACGGTTTTCATATCGTCTACGACAAGGACGAGGAGCGGCCGATCAGCGACGGGTTTTTCTTCACCGTTGGCTACGGTCGGATGTCGAGCGCCGAACTGATGCGCGAACTGGTCTACTACGGCATCAGTTCGATCACCCTCACCACCACCGGCAGCGAGCAACCGGGCATCCGGGCCTGTTGTTCACGGATGACCGAACCGATGTATGCCATGCTCGAAGAACGTCTTGTTGTGTTTCATAAAAATCATCCGTAACAATGAAAATCCAGACAGGCATTTTTCGTGCCGGCTGTCCGTTTATTTCGAACTGGCGGGAAAGGCCAACCATAAAATGAACGTTCATCCCGAGGCAGATCCAAATAAAAAATATCCGAATTAAAAACAGAAAGCCTACATAATGATCTGGAACGAAACAGCGGAATGCCGCTCGCGCGAGGAAATGCGCCGCCTGCAGGGCGAACGCCTGCGCGAAACCGTCGAGCGCGTCTACCACAACACCCCTTTCTACCGCCGTAAGATGCAGGAAATGGGGCTAATGCCGGATGATATCGAAACGATCGACGACATCGTTAAGTTGCCCTTTACGACCAAGCAGGACTTGCGGGATAATTACCCGTATGGCCTGTTTGCCGTGCCGATGTCGGAAATCATCCGCCTGCACGCCTCGTCCGGGACGACGGGCAACCCGACCGTGGTGGGCTACACCCGCCACGACCTGTCGGTGTGGAGCGAGATGATCGCCCGCTGCCTGAGCGCCTACGGGGCCACGCGCGACGACATTTTTCATGTAGCTTACGGCTACGGCTTGTTTACCGGCGGCCTCGGGTTGCACTACGGTGTGGAAACGTTGGGCGGGACGGTAATCCCGGCCTCAAGCGGCAACACGTTGAAACAGATTCAACTGCTGCGGGATTTTGGCGCCACCGCCATCGCCTGTACCCCGTCATACGCTCTCTTCCTGGGTGAAGCGATCGCGGCGGCGGGCGTCGCGATGAAAGATATCAAACTGCGCATCGGCATCTTCGGCGCAGAACCGTGGACCGAAAATATGCGGCGCGAAATCGAGGCCAAGCTCGGGATCAAAGCCTATAACATCTATGGCCTAAGCGAGATCATGGGCCCCGGCGTATCGCACGAGTGCGAGTGCCAATGCGGGTCGCACATCATCGAAGACCACTTTTTTGCCGAAATCATCGATCCAGATACACTGCAGCAACAGCCTCACGGAACGACCGGCGAACTGGCCTTTACGACCCTGACCAAAGAAGGCCTTCCTCTGTTACGTTACCGTACGAAAGACCTTTGTTCGCTCGACGAATCGCCCTGTGCCTGCGGTCGCACAACGGCCCGCATGAGCCGCATCATCGGTCGCAGCGACGACATGCTGATCATCCGCGGGGTGAACGTCTTCCCGTCGCAGATCGAAAGCGTAATCCTCGGGGTCGAAGAGTGTGAGCCCCATTACCTGTTGGTGGTCAACCGGGTAAACAACCTCGACACGCTCGAAGTGCAGATCGAGGTGCGCGAGGATTTCTTCTCGGACGAACTGAGCAAGATGCTCGACCTGCGAAAAAAAATCGGCCATCGTATCCAGAGTGTATTGGGCATCGCGGCCGACGTGAAGTTGGTCGAACCACGTTCGATTCCCCGCAGCGAAGGGAAAGCGAAACGTGTCATCGATAACCGGAAATTCGAATAAAAAATCCCCCTTGCCTTATGATTGCCAAACAGTTGTCTGTATTTCTGGAAAACAAGACGGGCCGGATCAACGAAGTGACCCGCATCCTGGGTACTGCCGGGATCAACATGACAGCCTTCAGCATCGCCGAAACGACCGATTTCGGCATCTTGCGGGTGATTGTGTCCGACATCGACAAGGCCGTAGCGGTGCTGCGTGAAAACCACTACACGGTCAGGTTGACCGATGTGGTTTGCCTCGATTGCCCCAATGTGCCGGGCGCCCTTTCGGAGGTGTTGGAACACCTGGCCGGGGAGAATGTCTTTATCGAGTATATGTACGCCTTTTCGCGCGGTGAGATTGCCAGTGTGGTAATCCGCCCGACCGATATCGCCCGGTGCGTTGCCATTCTCGAAAAGTATCTCCTCGGTTGAGATATGTTCCCGTCGTGTCCGGGAAAAATTTTCCGGACACGGTCCAATCGAAAGATTTTTGGTGTCGCTTTTGATCAAAATAACGATGGATGGGCAGGAGTTTTTCCTGCCCATCCATCGTTAAAATAAATACGGGAAGATTATTTTCGGGCAATGTCTGAATTGTCCTTCATGATCATCGCTTTGTCGACACGAATCGATACGCCGTTATCGACTTCAAGCAGGATATACGTTTCTTTCACTTCCTTGATCGTGCCATAGATGCCGCCCGCCGTAATCACCTTGTCGCCGTTCTGCAGTCCCTGGCGGAATTTAACCAACTCCTTCTGACGCTTCTGCTGCGGACGGATCATCAGGAAATACATCACCGCAAAGATCAGCACCATCATTACGATGAACTGGGTGCCCCC
>JAITVB010000122.1 GCA_031286025.1 Rikenellaceae bacterium | reverse complement strand
CTTCAGCTTGGTATGCCCCGGGTGCTGCGGCTGCTTACGTGGTCGAAGCGATCCTGCGCGACCAAAAGAAGGTGGTTCCCTCGTGCGTGTCGCTCGACGGCGAATACGGTCAGAAGGACATCTGCATCGGCGTTCCCGCGGTGATCGGCAAGAACGGGATCGAAAAGATCATCGAGGTGAAACTCACCGACGAAGAAAAAGCGCTGTTCGAAAAGAGCGCCGCTGCTGTGCGTTCGACCAACTACGTGCTGAAAGAGATCGGTGTCCTGTAAGTGCAGATCTTCAAAACGACGCCGGCCATACGTCTCGTATGGCCGGCGTCGTTTTGAGATACGAAAAAAAACATCAAGAACATCTCGGCCTAAAAATAACGGAAAGCCGGGTGCCTCGTAAGGCAAAGCAAATGATTGTACTATCTTTGTGTGACAAACCTGTCCTGCGATGATGTCGAACTTGAAGAAATTATTGTTCGCCCTGTTTCTGTTGTCGAGCGTTGCCGCATGGGGGCAGGCGCCCGCGGTTAACGACTTTTACCGCCGTCTGGCCGATTCGACCCTGACGCTGACCCGGCAACGGGTGATCTACGACCCATCCTATTTTCGCGTAAAATATCCGGGAGGCGACGTGCCGGCCGACCGCGGCGTGTGCACCGACGTGGTGATTCGCGCCTACCGCAAACTGGGTATCGATCTGCAAAAGGAAGTACACGAAGATATGCGCGCCAATTTTTCGCTCTACCCGAAAAATTGGGGATTGAAAACCACCGACCACAACATCGATCATCGTCGCGTACCCAACCTGATGGTCTTTTTTACCCGCCACGGCACGGTGCTCTCCTCGTCCGAACGCCCCGAGGATTACTTTCCGGGCGACGTCGTTTGTTGGAACCTGGGCGGCGGCATTACCCACATCGGCATCATCGTTGAGCGCCGCGCGCCGGGTACTTCACGTCCCCTTGTCGTTCACAACATCGGCGGCGGACAGGTGTTGGCCGACTGCCTGTTCTCGTACAGAATCATCGGCCACTACCGTTACGAAAAGTGACACCAAGAACGGCACCCCACATCGCGGGGTGCCGTTCTTTTATGATTAAAACTCGCGTCAGAGAAACGTAAAGAGAAACATGAGCCAAAAGCCGATCCCAAAACCGATGCCCACTTGGGCCAAGTCGTTCCGCCCGAGATAAATCCTTGCGCTGCCTAACACGCCCGCCGCGGCGATCGTCACCAACAGCAGCCCGGTCACTTCGCCGAAACGCGTCACCTGGGTCGAAAACAGAAAACCGGTCATTGCCCCGATCGCCATCAGATGCAGGCCCACAGGCCAATACTTGTTCACTCCGAAACCGATCGCAAGCAGCATGATCCCGCCAAAAAAGATCCGCCGGATCATGTCCACGGCCAGGAAGTGCCACAGCATTCCGCCCGCTCCGAGGTAACAAACCAGGAAAACGAGCATCATCAGCGCCTGCCGTCCTCGTTCGTCGTCGGGCAACCACCGGAAGATCCCCGTCCACCGCAGGGCTCGGAGCAGTGCGAAAGGCATGATGAGCGTCAACGCGGCCAATACCCACAACACATAAAGTTTGGACACGGTCGAAAACAACGCCAACATCGTGTGCCCGTATAACAGGCACGACATCCCGATCAACGGAATGCAAAACGGATGGAAAACGGCCGAAAAGAAACGGGCCGCCTGCATGAGCGGCCTACTTTTCGGCGCTTGTCCGGGTACTGTTCCGTTTTCCGTAACGCCTCCGGACGTTGTTGTTTCCACAACTTCGGGAACAGGGATAAACATATCTTTGTCTGACATTTTTGTCTATATCTCTTTTCGTAGCCGGGCGACTGGAATCCCCAACACTTCGCGATATTTGGCGATCGTCCGCCGGGCAATCCGGTAGCCTTTTGAATGGAGAGTCTCCATTAGGGTCTCATCGGTCAGGGGTTTGTGTTTGTCCTCTTTCTCAATGCAGTCGCTCAGTATCTTCTTGATCTCTAACGACGAAACCTCCTCGCCCGAATCGGTCGGCATGGCTTCCGAGAACAGGGCCTTGAGCGAGAGTGTGCCGAAGTGGGTCTGGATATACTTACTGTTGACCACGCGCGAGACGGTCGACATGTCGAGGCCCGTCGCGTCGGCGATGTCCTTCAGAATCATGGGCCGCAATTCGGTCTGGTCGCCGTCGACGAAGAACGCTTTTTGATAATTTAGCATCGCGTTCATCGTGATTCCCAACGTATTCTGCCGTTGCTTGATCGCCGAGATGAACCACTTGGCCGAGTCGATCTTGCGCTTGACGAACCGGACGGTTTCGCGGTCGCTTTCGCTCTGGCGGTCGCCCTTAGCCGACATCTCCCTGATCATGTCGATATAGTGGTTGTTGATCTTGATCTGAGGCAGATTCGAGTTGTTGAGCGAAAGGATGAACTCGCCGTTCTGGTATTCGAGCAGGAAATCAGGGATGATATAGGGCAGGGTGCTCGACCTGCTTTCGGCATAGAGCGTTCCGGGACGGGGTGAGAGGCGGGTGATCACATCGACCGCATCGTGCAGTTCGTCAGCCGCCACGCCCAACCTCGACATCAACCTGTCGTAGTGTTTTTTCGTAAAATTCTCGTAGTGATCCGTCAGGATTTCTTTGGCGAGTGCCTCGGACGGGATCAATTCCTTCTTGTCGGGCAACTGCAACAGCAGGCATTCGCGCAGGTCGCGCGCGCCGACGCCTTGCGGATCGAGTTCCTGAATGATCTTCAGCGCCTCTTCGACTTCTTCTTCCGTAGCTTCCAACCCGGTGCTGAACGCGATGTCGTCCGTCAGAAATTCGAACGGGCGGCGCAGGTAGCCGTCTTCGTCAAGGCTGCCGATCAGGTATTGTCCGATGGTTTCCTGGCGTTCGGTGAGATGCTTGTATCCGAGTTGTTCCTGCAAGTATTCGCCGAACGAAAGTCCTTCGGAGAGACAGACCGGACGTTTTTGGTCGTCCTTCGAATAGTTGTTCACATAATACTTGTAATCGGGGACATCTTCATTGCGGATATAGTCGTCGATCGAAAGGGTTTCGGTCGCTTCGGCGTCGGCCTCTTTTTCGGCTTCCGCGTCTTCGTCGAGGATGGGATTTTCCTCGATCTCCTGTTTGATGCGTTGTTCCAGTTGTAGTGCCGGCAACTCAAGCAGTCTGATCATCTGCAGCTGCTGTGGCGACAACTTTTGCATCATCTTCTGTAGACTGTATTGGTTCAGTCCTGCCATAGCCGGGGGTATTGCCTTGTATAGGAATGTGCAATTTTACGGGTTAGAATTCGGCGTTTTTAGGTGTACGCGGAAAGGGGATCACGTCGCGGATGTTGGCCATCCCGGTCACGAACAGCAACAGCCGCTCAAATCCCAGTCCAAAACCGCTGTGGGGTGCCGTCCCGAAACGGCGGGTGTCAAGGTACCACCACACGTCTTTTTCCGGAATACCCAACTCGGCGCAACGGGCGGTCAGTTTTTCGAGGCTCTCCTCACGCTGCGACCCGCCGATGATTTCCCCGATCTTGGGGAAGAGCACGTCCATCGCGCGTACGGTTTTGCCGTCGTCGTTCTGTTTCATGTAGAACGCTTTGATCTCCCGTGGATAATTGGTCAGGATGACCGGCTTCCTAAAGTGTTTTTCGACCAGATAACGCTCGTGTTCGCTCTGCAGGTCGAGCCCCCAACTCACCGGGAACTCGAACTTCTGACCGGATGCCATCAGTATCTCGATCCCTTCGGCGTAATCGAGGCGCACGAAATCGTTCCCGACCACGAATTGCAGGCGCGGGATCAATTCTTCGTCATACATCTTGGCGAGGAATTCCAGATCGTCCCTGCAATGCGTCAGCGCGTAGGTAATGAGGTATTTCAAAAAGTCTTCGGCGAGGTTCATGTTGTCTTCGATCTCGCAGAAAGCCATTTCGGGTTCGATCATCCAGAATTCGGCCAAGTGGCGCGGGGTGTTCGAGTTTTCGGCGCGAAAGGTCGGCCCGAAGGTGTAAATTTCCGAGAGGGCCATCGCCCCCAGTTCGCCTTCCAACTGGCCCGATACGGTCAGGTTGCAATGTTTTCCGAAGAAATCCTTCGTGAAATCTATCTGGCCTTGTTCGTCGCGCGGCGGGGCTTCGATATCGAATGTGGTGACCGAAAACATCTGCCCGGCCCCTTCGGCGTCCGACCCGGTGATGATCGGCGTATGGAGGTAGACGAAGCCATGCTCGTTAAAATAGTTGTGGATCGCAAAAGCCATCGCATGGCGCACGCGCAACACCGCCCCGAAAGTATTCGTCCGCGGGCGCAGATGGGCGATCTCACGCAGGAATTCGAGCGAGTGTCCCTTTTTTTGCAAGGGGTAGGTTTCGGGGTCGGCCGTACCGTAGAGTTCGATGGCCGTAGCCTGTATTTCAACCGGTTGTCCCGAACCGAGCGATTCGACAAGAGTGCCCGTCACCTTGAGGCATGCTCCGGTGGTCACCGAACGCAGCAGTTCTTCGTCAAATTGCGCTACATCGACCACGACCTGTATGTTATGGATCGTCGAACCGTCGTTCAACGCCACAAAGGCGATATTTTTGTTGCCGCGCTTGGTGCGTACCCAACCTTTGGCCACGACCTCGCGCCCGAGTTCTTTCGCTCCCAACAGGGTTGCAATTTTTGTTCTTCCTCCGCGTAACATGGGAATGGAGTAATAAATGGGTTAGTAATAATAAATGTAGTCCGTTTTGTCGTGGGTGAAGGTCACCGGCCCACCGCAGACAAACGTGGTGCCGCGGTCGACGGTGAGCGTGTCGGTGTTTTTGAGGCTAGTGTCGAGCAGGTAAAGCGCTTCCTTGCCGCCCCCTTTGGACTGGAATCCGCACGAGGCTTGGTAGAGCACCGGCGATTCGATCACATAGCGGGTGTAAACCCGACTGAAATTACTGCCTTCGATGGGAACGCCGGGCAGGGTTTCGAGTGCAAACTCCGCCGTGGCCAGATCCGATTCGACGGGCGCGCCTTTGGTCTGGGTGACGGTAGCCATGAGGTCCCATAGCGCAAAAGAATGGTTCGAGGCCATCAGCATATAGTAATCGACCGCTGTCACCTTCCATTTCGAGGCACTCAAGGCTTCGATCCGGTAAGCCCCGTCATCGACCCTGATCTCCATCAGCCCGAAGTTGACCATCCCGACCATGAACTGTTCGCTTTCGGGGATTTCGACTGTCCACACCGCACCAGGGTCAGTCAGCGAAACGCCGTAGGTGTGGATCGTGATCGCACCCTCGCGGTTCAGGTCCTGCGTGACGGTCGTTTCGAGCGTATTGTAGGTGATCGTGTACGATTTTTGGTCGGCGGAGGCGATCGCAGCCCCGCCGAAGAGCGACTGGCGCAGGGCGTCGGCTCGCGAGGGGGCGGCCTTGGTCGCATTGAGGTAAACCTCCAGGCGATAGCTGATATTGAACGGGTCAAGCACCAAATCGTTCACGTTCGACACTTCGTCATACCATTGCCGGTAGTAGAGCATCGGGTCGTTAGGCGACGATTTGTGGCACGAAACGAGCAGACTTGCCGCCGCGAAGAGGATCGGAAGAATTTTTTTCATATTCAGGATCGTCAAAATCTATAAAGCGCCAAAGTTACCGGTTTTTTTGCGATAGTTCAAGCTTCGGCCTCCGTATTTTAATATAAAAAACGGGGCGCCTGTGCGGTTTAGTATGAGGCTTGGCAAGGCCACTCTTCCGTGCCTGCAAAAGAAAGATGCAAAAGCCTGGTTTTTAGCTGTATGAAAATGCAGAAAAATTAAGCGATTGCAGATTGCCGTTTGATCCGGAGGGCATTGAACAACCACCGGCCCCACACCGCCGTCCAGGCCAAGACCAACCGCGGCACGAGCAGCCAGAAAAGCCCGACGCCGATTGCGGCGAAGAGCAACGTGTCTTCCAACAGGCTGTGCGATATGGCGATATGGGTGTTGAAGCGCAGCGGGCATCGCGCAAAGGGATCTCGCCCTTTTCTATTTCGCCTGTCATCACCGCGCCGCCGTAAGCCAACCCGACACAGTTGGCCACCACCCACAGGAACGAGGTAGACCGCGGCAGACCGAACACCCGCATTGCCGGCCGTAGCGGCCAAATCAGCGCGTCGATCAACCCGAACTCGCGCAAAACGGACTGCAATACATTGAGTCCCACGATAAGGCAAAGCATCTTGAGCGACAACCACACGCTTGCTACCATCCATTGCATGAATACGCCGCTCCACGATGCGGGTATGGCTGTCGCTACGCCGCCGAAAACCAACCGTCCGTCCATTGCGGCGGGCAGGATCAGGTTCAATCCGGAGCCGGCAATGAGTGCAGCCCCTATGCGCAGCGGAACGATAAAGGCCGCCCGGCTACCCGTTTTGCGTTGGATCGCAGTTTCGACGATCAGATTGTGAGCGATCAGGCACATCACGGCCAGGATCACCACCGCCCGGTAATCGAACCCGATGGTGTCAATCACCGCGATCGCCGCGTAAATATTGACCAGTACCGAGGTCAGAAAAACCGACACCGCCTCTCCCGGCAACCCGAGGTGGCCGAACAGCGGTTCGAGCAACCGGGCCGCCCACGCGATCACCCCGGCGTAGTTGAGGTACGAAACGACAAGCGTAACGGAGAGGGTCAACTTCAGTATCCGCACCGCACTTCGCAACGCAGGAGGAACAGATCTCCATGCCGATTGGCCGAGGCGCCGGAAAAAACTTGTCGCCCGCCGGTTATTTGACCACATAGATCGTTTCCCCGGTCCGTTTCATCAGGTAGTTTTCGCGGGCGAAGCGCTCAAGATAGTCGTCGTCCTTCAGGTTTTCGAGTACGGCACTGTCCTCGGCAATCTTTTTAAGGTAGTAGGCTTTCTGGTCTTCGAGCGCCCTGATGTTTTGGCGCACCTGCCAACTGTCGACTAAGTTGTTCTTGTCGACGAAAGTGACCAACACGAGGAAAAAGAGGATCGTGATCACCAACAGGCGGTTTCCTTTGAAGAAGTTTTTCATTGCGGGCCGAGCGGAATGTTATGGCAAAGGTAGGAATTTTTGTGCGTTCCTGCATAAGGAGATACATAAAAATCTCCTATGCTCCGGCCTCGGTCTGTCGGCGTTGGAAG
>JAITVB010000101.1 GCA_031286025.1 Rikenellaceae bacterium | reverse complement strand
TTTTGTGGGTGCAAATATAACGTTTTTTTTGCAAACCGCAACTTTTTTGCGGGAACATACTGAAAAAACTCCCGCCCGGGGTTATTTGGTCGTAATCAGGATTACTCCGTTAGCACCGCGCGAACCGTAGATCGACCCTTCTTTCAACACATCGATCGTCTTGATATCGCGAACGTTGATCATGCCGTTGGCTGTCGAAAGATCGCCCACCGGGATGCCGTCTATGACGACCAAGGGCTCGTTGCTCCCATAAAATGTCTTCTGGCCACGAATGGTCGCGGAATAGGTGTTTCCACCGGTCGTGCTAATCGATAATCCCGCCACGCGCCCCTGCAACAGGTCATACAACGACGTGAAGTTTTGCGTTTTCATCAGTTCCTGAACATCGATCGTTGACGAGGGGGTCGTCCGGTTGCGTTCGTTCACCGAGCCATATCCGATCCCGATCATCCGATCCTGCGAATTGTTGCCTGCATAAGCCCGGTGTTTTTTGAGTTGCACCAAGGCCGAGTCGAGTCCGTCGAGAGACATCACGGCGCTCCGGCCGCCCGGAAGGTAAATAATCAGTGAGTCGCGGTCGGTCACTTCCGGAAAAGCGAGTTCGCCCCAATCATCGGTCAGGTAAGCATTGTCCGCCCGGGTCAGTTGCACGACAATGCCTTGGTAGGGTTTCTCCTTGCGGTCCACGACCTTGAGTTTGAAGTTGCGGATCGTGTCAGCGGCAGACTGAACCTCCTGGGCACGGGATGTGCCGACTACACACAACAGTGTGACTGCCAACATTATCATACGTTTCATAACGCCAATCTTTTAACAGGAACCTTCAAACGAGATACTACCTTACGAAGGTAGTCAGGATTGTCGGATTTTCAAAATTTCAGCGTCTTATTTTAGACCGGAACGACAAAAAGACCAGAATTCTGTGACTTACACAACGACAGCTTTCTCGATTACCCCGGTAAAACTTGTCGCAACCAAGCCCCACCCCACCCTATCTGTTCGGCCACAGTTGGGAGCGTAGCGTCACCGAACCTACAATCATTATCGACCGACTGATCCGCGAAACTTACGCCGGACAGTTGGCCGATCCATTCGGTGAATCGATTTGCGGTTGATTTATCTGTCGCCGACGGGCTGTTTGAACACCCACGCCTCGGGATGGGTCGTGCTGATTTTTGTGCGTTGCGCATCGGCTTCCTCCTCGGACGCGTATGTGCCGACACTGGCCATATAGAGTCCTTTCGAGGTGGGGATCACCCGGCAGAGGGTCGCAGCAAAACCCGACTCCTGCATATAGCGGCGGGAATTCTCCTCGGTGCTGAACACCCCGACGACCAAGTGGTAGAGCGTGCCATCGCCGGTAACGGCCGGTTGTGTTTGCGGTTGCGCCTGCGACAATACCGCTGTCGAATCGACGGCCGACAAGTCATGCACCGAAGCCGGAGGCGTTTCCGTTTTCAGCGGGACGACCGGCAGTTGAATAACCGATTCGGTGGCAGACGTGGGAGAGAACAACAACCGCACGAGATCTGTTTCGGTAAAGTAAACCCAACAACCGGCCCCGAGAGCCGCCGCCCCCAAGATACACAGGACGATCCACGCCCATCTCCGTGCGGGTTTCCACTTCGCCTTTCCGGTCGAAGAGGCGGACGATGACTCTTTCCCGACAATCTTTTCTTTCTTCCAGGCCGGAACGCCTTTTTTTTGCACCACCAACGGGATACGCTGCACGTCAAACGGATTGAGCATCCGATCGAGTGCCGGTGCTGCGGTCACACGATAGCTTGCGCCCTCGGGCTCGATCCGACACACCCCTTCGATGGCCCAATCTCCCCCCGTTTCACCTTTTTTGAGGGCGACCAACCAATGTTTATAGATCGAATCGGCATCGACCGGCGTCAGGCCGGCCCCGGCAATCATCTGCCCGACCACCGTTTCGGCCCCCGGGGTCGTGGTAAAGGCCAACACATGTCGGGGTGGGACGAGTTCGTTCGTCCGGGTGTCGATCAGTGTCTCGCCCACGGTCACCGACAGAGTGCCGAACCCGGGAAGGGCGATCGCCTGGCGGCGTGCCAAGGCATTGAATATAAGCTGTTCGATAATGTCCACAGCGCTATTTTTTCTTACAGCCCGGAGCCGTCTTCGGCACCGAAGCGGGTTTCGGTGCAGGCACCGGCATCGGCGAACGCCGGAGCGCAAGGGCCAGAATCACAATCCCGGCCACAATAAACGGCACACTCAGCCATTGACCCATATCGAGCGCCATCGACTCCTCGAAAGCCACCTGCGGGTTCTTGACAAATTCAATAAAGAAACGCGCCACAAAAAGCACGATCAGGAAGATGCCGAACATCACCCCGGGACGCTTGCGCACCAGATCTTTTTTGAAATAGAGATAATAGAGGACGCCGAAAAGTACCAGGTAGGCCAACGCTTCATAAAGTTGCGTAGGGTGCATCGGCACCGTTTCGCCGTTGCGAACGAAGATGAATCCCCAAGGCAGGTCGGTCGGCGTGCCATAGATTTCAGAGTTCATCAGGTTGCCTAAACGGATCAGTGCCCCGCCGCTGGCCACAACGATCCCGATGCGGTCGAGCGACCAGACGTAGGGTAATTTGTTCTTCCATGAAAAAAGCCACAGCCCGATCAAGATACCGATCGCCGCTCCATGGCTAGCGAAACCGCCCTGCCATTCGAGGAAGAGCGCCCGGAAAGGGTGGTCGAAAAATTCGGCCGGTTCGTAGAACAGATAATGACCCAACTTGGCCCCGAAGACCGTCGCGACGACCGTGTACCAAAAGATCGATTCGAGTACTTTGGTCGGCAGATCTTCGCGCTTGACGATCTTTTCAAAAATCCGGTAACCGACCACGAAAGCCAAACCCCACAGCAGACCGTACCAACGGATGCCGCGACCGAAAATATGGAAAATCACCGGATTGACGTCCCAGGTGACGGACAGGAAAGAGAATAACGAGGTCATAAACCGTACTTAAAACATATATATCGGCAAAGATAGGAAAAGACCTCGTAAAAACGACAGAATGCGGATAAAATGAGTTGCGGATTTTATGAATACGGATTTACCTAAAGGCCTTAAGGGTGGAATACGGAATCGGCTGTTTCTTTTGTCATACTCAGGTCGAATCATTCAGAATATTCCGTCCGCAAATCCTGCCACTGTATGAGCAGCTTTGCGTTATAGCGAGCGACTTCCTGCTTTTCGTCATCGCTCAACTTATGGAAGAAGTCGTTCATTTTCAGCGACCATTCATACAATTCATTCTCACAGTCGGCTATGGCGGTAGTATCGTTGTCCGCAAGGCTTTTCTCAAAGCGTTCATAAAGTTCGTCAAATTCGCCGAAATACTTATCCACTTCGGGGTTGCCGAAGTTCAGCCCGCCCGAATAGCGTATCTTATCGATCTGTGCCTCCCTGTTGGTGTCCATATCTTCCATTATCTTTTCAGAACTTCGGAGATTGATATTTGCCAGGACAACACCCACCGCAATTCCAACAACGGCAAGAATCCAATACAGGCGCTTTTTATCCGCAATCGCCTTCCATTTGGAAAAGCCCCAGTAAATCGTTCCGCCGCCAAGGACAAGCAGCCCGATCGCCAAACCGACATTCCCGAACAAATCGTAAACCGGCAACAGAATGCGCGGCATCCGATACAGCAGTTGTTCCTGAAAATAAGACGTTCCTATGCTGAAAAAAAATATTCCTATAAATCCGATTGCCCAAGCCTCTGCTTTGTGGGCAATGCTCACTGCTTTTTGTCTATCCATTGTTTTATTTTTTGCCCGAAAAAGCGGTTAATATTAATTTATGCCGGCGGGTGCAAAGATTATGGGTTTGTCGTGCGCTATCGCCACACTTTCCCTCAGCTTCGCTCCGTCAGTCACAGAATCACTGTGTCGAAACACCCTGCAAATATATGAATTTGCCACAATAGTTACGTACCATAACCCATAAAATGACTGTTCCCCCCCCAACAGGAGCCCGCCAAAAATTCCACCCTCGACAAAGGGTGAATCCGTAAAAAGTAGTATCTTGTACGGTAAATCCGTCCCGCCCTAATCCAAATAACGATGAGACGAATCTTTTTGATCTTCGGGTTGTGTCTGTTGTCGGCCATGGCCGTACAAGGGACAAGCCGTCCGGACGCCCCAACCGCCGCCGAACCGAATCACATTTTCGTTGCGATCAATGGCAGCGACAGCAACCCCGGCACACTGACCGCTCCATTAGCCAGTGTGGCAGCAGCAGTAAGCAAAGTGTTTCCGGGCGACACCATTTTCGTTCGGGGCGGCGTCTACCCACTCGATGCCATGGTAGCGATCACGACCAATGGCGAACCCGAAGGCCGCATCGTACTGAGCAAACACAGGGGCGACGCCCGGCCGGTATTCGACTTTTCGGCCCAACCGCGCAGGGGCGATGCCCGTGGCTTCGAACTCCGGGCCGATTACTGGACGATTTACGGCATCGATATCAGACTCGCAGGCGACAACGGCCTCTACATCAGCGGTTCGAACAACCTGGTCGAATTCAGCACCTTCTCTGAGAACAACGACAGCGGACTGCAACTGGGACAGGGGGCAAGCAACAACCTGATCCTCAACTGCGACTCGTTCTACAACAGCGACCCCCGCGAGGGCAATGCCGACGGATTTGCCTATAAGATGGACGTCGGCGGCGGAAACCTCTTCTCGGGTTGCCGCTCCTATAACAATTCCGACGACGGTTGGGACGGCTACCTGCGTGGCACGTCGGGCGACATGGACAATGCGATGGTCAACTGTTGGGCGTTCTGCAACGGTTATCGCAAAAACGGCGACCCGGGACAAGGCGACGGCAACGGATTCAAAACCGGCGGCTACGACCCCAGGCACCCGTTGGCGCACAACGTTTCGCTCGACCGTTGCATCGCCGCCCACAACCGGGTAAACGGCTTCGACCGCAACAGCAACAAGGGCCGGATCGTCATCACCAATTGCAGCTCGGAAGGCAACGGCCGCAACAACTTCTCGTTCCCGACCGGAAAAGACCCCGAGCAATTCCCGGGCAAGCAGATCATCATTCAAAATTCGATCTCGATCAACGGTCCCGAGGTATTCGTAGCCGGTCCGATCGTGTGTGGGAACAACAGTTGGCAGACGGGCAAGACCTACACCGAAAGCGATTTCGAAAGCCTCGATTACAAGCAACTCTACCGTCCGCGCAAGGCCGACGGCAGCCTGCCCGACATCACCTACCTCCAACCGAAAGCCGGCGGACAGTTAATGGATACCGCCGGGCGTATCGATATGTCCTACTACCGAAACATGCCTGAAAACTAAAAAAATCCATAGGGCACAACCATAAGGGAAGCGCCCTGCGAAGCAAAAATTCCATACAGCAAAGGCTATGGAACAAATTTTGCGATCTAAAAAACATAATCTGTAAAAATACGTTATCTTTGCAGATATCTTTACCTTGGGGCTGACCGGTTTTGACAGCAGGCAGAGTCTGATGGTAAGCACGCCGAGCGCTGTGAGCAGGCTCGTAAATATCGACTCTCAACTTACGAATGGCAATAACAGCTATGCACTCGCTGCTTAATTTACCGAGTAAATTGGCTTAATCGCCGCGCCCCAGGCGGTGTGGCGACGAGTATCCCGCTTTCTGTCCCGCTCTTTGACGGGAGGCACTATGGGGTATCAAAATTCAGGGCTGGTTCGGGCGAAGTCTGTGATCCCGGGCGAGAAACTACAGGCTAAGGATGGGGGGTCGTTTGCCGTTCGCCTGCCCCTTTCCCGACAACCGAGTAACGGATAAGCGTGTAGAAAGCTCTCGGGTTCCTTGTTTGGACGAGGGTTCGACTCCCTCCAGCTCCACCCGGCCAATCGGCAAACTTGTTAAAATCACCGTAAATCAGACGTTTACGGTGATTTTCCTTTTTGGCGGATATGCAAAAAATAGCGTTTTTCGGCACTTCGGACGAACAAAATCGGTGACACTTCCGTTTACCCGAAAAATGTCACCGAATTGATGTTAACTGGTTTTTATTCAGTGATATGCGTCGTTTTGCATAGCGCGGTTTCCACCGACATTTCATACGTTTGTACCATAATTTAAAACACAAAAAACGTATGGAAAGAGTAACCTTCAAAACCCTGTTTTACGTCAAAAAGACAAGGGTCGCAAAAAACGGTGAAGTACCTGTAATGCTTCGCGTTACGGTGAGCGGACTACGAGCCGAGACATCCGTAAATCTCAAGGTAAACCCCAAGAAGTAGAACGCAGTTGCGGGGCGGTCGGTAGGTGACACCCGCAAGGATGACGAGGTGAATGCCCGGCTCGACACGATCCGTATGCGGGTGATGCAAATCCACCGCGAGATGGAGATCGACCGCGAGAAAATTACAGCGCAAAAGGTCGTAGACAAGTATCTCGGTCGAGACGTGAAGCCTGTGATTATGCTACTTGACCTATTTCGCGAGCACAACGAAAAGTGCCGGAAGCTGTCGGGCAACGGTATGGCTCCTGCGACTGTCAAACGTTACGAAACTTCGTTACGCCACACCGAGGCGTTTATTCAGTTTCAGTTTGGCAAGAGCGACATCCCCGTCAGTGAGGTCGATCACAAATTCATCACCGATTACGAGTTCTATCTGCGATCCGAGCGCAATTGCTGCCACAATTCGGCGGTGAAGTATCTAAAAAACTTCGGGAAGATCGTTCGAATCGCCATTGTCAACGATTACCTTGCCAAAGACCCGTTCGCGAACATCCGCTTCAAATTTGAGGAGACCGATCCGTGTTTTCTGTCCGAAGATGAGGTTCAGAGTTTGATCGATAAGCCTATTGCTATCAAGAGGCTTGCCGTAGTGCGAGATACTTTTGTTTTCCAATGCTTTACGGGCTTGAGTTTCTCTGATGTCAAAGGTTTGCGAAGTGAACATATCATTAGTGACAATGACGGTGCACTGTGGATCAGAAAGAAACGCCAAAAAACTGGCAATATGTGCAATATCCCTCTGCTTGACCCTGCGAGGGATATTCTCGACCGCTACAAGTATCATCCCGTGTGTCTGAAGAATGGCGTTCTGCTCCCGGTAATATCCAATCAAAAGATGAACGCATATTTGCAGGAATTGGCTGATATATGTGGGATTACGAAGCGAATTTCGAGCCATGCCGGAAGACATAGCAATTTATCTTTCGGGCAGAAAACAAGCGAATTACATATTGGAAATTTTTGACAGGTAACGATTTAGAAACGAGCGACTTTCTGTTTATCACCTCATTTTGCATGATGTACAAAGAACGACTTACGGGAGCAAACTTACATATAAATCTTCGATTCCCATGCCAGTTATATAAAGAAAATCGTTTTTCTATCAAAATGCCACAATCTCTACTTGATATAAGCCTCTAATTCCGCAACTAATTCTCTTGATTCCAACCTCATGGCAGTATCATCTGAACTACCAAAATCAAAGAGGTTGATTCCTCCATACCAAACAAGACGATTATCTATCACTATGAATTTCTGATAGGTGTCCGGCTGTTGTATCACAGTTAATTTGGATTGGAGCAGTTCAATACACTTTCTTATCGGCTCTTGCTCCTTGTATGATTCTATCGGGCGGGTGATAATAGTGATTGGCAGTTTTGCCTGCAAAGGTACTTTCAACCATTCCAATACGATGTTAATCTGTCTCTTCCGAATGTATGGACTTACTATTAGGATTTCTTGCTTTGCTTCTGCAAAATCGGTTTTTATAGCCGGTACAAAAGCATCGTTGTCGTAAATCATACTGATTTTATCCGGCTCATTCTTTGAAGATAATGTTTTGTATCCGATTTGGGCATATCCGGTTAGTCGTTTATGATACATCCGTTCCAAAACAGGGATGTGAATATCTACATAATCATAGACTATCACATCCTGTTTGCCCGGGTATTCCCGGTGTAGCCGTCCTGCATATTGTGCCAATGTTCCTTTCCATGCGATTGGAGAAGCAAGGAATAAGGTGTCCAAACGCGGATAATCGAAGCCTTCTCCAATATACTTTCCCGTAGCGATGATGATTAGTTTTTCTTCTTTCGGAATGGAAGCTAAAACCTCTCTCAAAGAACGTCGGCGTTTGCATTTGTCGCCAATTATTCGTAATATTGTTTCGTATTGGTTATTGGTCAGATTGCTATGACAATGCCCTTTAATTCCTTGTGGCCTGAAAACCTTGAAAATACGGAGAAATCTGTTATCTGCGGATATCCGGTCATTTATTAGTCTAAAATTTTCAAACAAGCACTAAAAGTGATTGTAACAACAATTGTCTTTTTTGTAATTCAATTTTGACTTTATCCGTGCGTCTGCAACGTTGTTGCGGACGCACTTAATCCCCAAGCCGATGAAATCTTTCTTTGTGCTCTTCTTTGCCTTTCTGTCCGCCACCTCGGCTGCGCAGGACTTTCGTGTTTCGGTCCGCGATAAAAACGGCCCGCTGCCATATGCCAACGTTTATGTGAATGACGTTCAACTGGCCATTACCGACTCGTTGGGCAAAACAACGATCCCGGCTTTCGAATTGAAAAAAGGCTACGTGGTTTCTTCGACCTATATCGGGATGACGCCGGCCTATGTGACCTACGACGGGGCGATCCGGGAATGTGTGTTGACCCTGATCGACGAACTTTCTTATACCATCGTTCCTATTAGTGTCAATGCGCTCGACGGCTCCGGTTGGAGAGCCTTCCGGAAGTACGCCTTACAGGAGGCTTTCTTTATCTACGACTGTACGGTCGATGGACGGTTTTCGATCGCTGCGTATTTTGCCGATGGTGCATCGAGGTCTGCAGTCGGCAGTTTTGTTATGGAAAATCATGTTCCCCTCGAAACCCGGACCCACCGGGGAAATTTTATAAAATACCACTTTAATCTTCCGCCCCAGATACAAACATCGGACGATACGACCCGCCTCGACACGCTGTTATCTCACAGTATTCCTTCAGTCTTTAGTATGACTTGCCGGACTATCGGGCATCTGGGCAACGAGCATTATCGTCGGGGGCCATACTCGGGAATGTCTTATCTGGGGTTCGAGAATGGACGGCACTATTTCCGCTATGCCTATTCATCCCCTAATCTGGATTATAATCATCAGTACCTTTTTACCGTCAACGCAAAGACCAAGCGAATCGAAACAATTCGTTACCAAACCGTTTCGAAACGGGATGACAGGTGGTCTTATACAGGAACTGTTTCGGCCGATTTCAGGACGTTTACGAACAAAAAGCCGCGCATACCAGAGGTCAGTGTCCCAACCCATATCATATACCACATGGAATTGCCGGATGTCGCGATGGAACTTACCCTTTCCGATCTTACCATAAAAATACCCGAGTGACTTAAATGAGAAAAATAAACCGACCTCGGCCATCTTCTTAAGAGACGGAAGTTATACAATCTGTCTTGCGCATTGCAACCGCACTTCTCCTGTGGCCATACAAAAAGCCACAGAATACCTCAAACTGGTAGACTTTTCAATTATTATACCGGTTGGTTTTTTAATTATTATTTACAACTTCGACAGAGGTAATATTTTTTGGTGAAATCGTATCTACCTTGCCTATTATCATTCGGGCTGTTTGGAGAGTTTCAGCCTGTCCCTTTGCTCGTTTGGTAGAATAATACGTTTTTGACAGGGGGGGGGGAGCCGTAACAAGGTTACGCCCCCCCTGTTCGTGTTCAGGCATGTCCAAAACAATCGATAGGCTCGAATTTACTCTTGGCAACGCGAAGCATCGCCAACCCCAAACCTCCATCCCTCTTTAACATCCGGACCCATAGTTAAGATTTGCTTACGGCATGTTCATCAGAGCTCGGCAATTTTACTTTCCGCACGCCGCCGTCGGGAATATTTTTGTATTATAACTGAATGTAAAACAACGGTACGATAATTATTTATCATAATAAAGGACGGAAATAACCATCAGCAAGATAATTAAATACAAAATGCGCGAAAATAAATCCCCCCTCAGCATAGATACCGCACGAATTCAAACAAGATGAATATAAAAAACACGTTGATGAATATAAAAACTTTTTTGTTACGGAAAATATGCTTTTCTTTGCACTGGACTTTAAAACGAAATGATGCCGACTATACTGCAACATGCGAACATACATAAGGATTGTATCTGCTACCATAAAGGAGACAAGCAGACGATATCCCTGAAGAAAATCAATCGGGGAGAGACGGGTTTATCCCGGTTGTCATCCCACCATATCATATTCATTCTTCGCGGCGCCGCGAGATACACGATCTCGGGCTTATTGAGCACGACCGTCGTCGTCCGTTCCGGCGAGTTCGTCTTCCTGCCCATCTCCACGAATATACTGTGGGAAGCATTGGAGGGTACCACTGTGTTGACGTTTCGATTAAGCGACTATGTAGATAAGTTGCCCGAATGCCGCACGTTCCGTTTGCAGCGTCTCTCCGGCAATATTTCGGCGGGCGATATCGAGAAAAGCATCTATCCGTTGCAAATGAATGCGCGCATACGCCACTTTATCGACGGTGTGGTGCAGACCGAGCGCGACGGGCTCAAGTGCAACAATTTCGCCAAACACCTGGCGGCCATGTTATTGGCCATGATCCAAGTCTACTATCCGCAGGAAGAATACATGTATTTCTACTCGACCGTGGCCAGTTCAGACGTGACGTTTACCGATCAGGTTCTGGGAAGATGGATGGAGTGTCGGACCGTCAACAAACTGTCCGGTGCTCTCCACATGACCGAGCGGCAATTTACCCAGAACTTCCAGAGAGTGTTCGGTGAAAACCCCGGCCCGTGGCTTCAGGAGCGCCGAAAGGAGTGCATCTACAACGATATATGCAGCAGCCGCATGCCTTTGGGCGAGATAGCCATAACGCACGGTTTCTCGTTGACGAACTTCATCCGTTACTGCCGCATGAATTTCGGCGAAACACCCGGTGCGATGAGGAAAGGTATGGTTGTCGATAAGATCGGACCGGCGCCGACCGCCGGAGAGGCGGCGGCTCGCAATGACGTCGCTCCGAGGGGTCCGAAGTAGCTTTGTTGCCACGGACAGACACGGACAAAAAACACAGCAGTTACGCGCACACACAACACACAACACAGACATAACACACATTTTTTATTAACCATTAATTGTTTAAACATGAAAAAGATTTTGTTAACGAGCGCTATCGCGGCAGCGATGATCCTCGCCTCCTGCTCGAAGGATGGCGGTGAAAACGCCCCTCCCGCCGAGGATTTTCAGGTGAAGCTCAGCTTCGCGAACGCCCCGACTTCCCGTGCTACCGGAGCGAAGGCAGACGGCGGAACGAAGATCGCCATCGAAGACGGCTACCTCTGTTTCGTTAACGGCAGCGGCGCGATCACCGACGTCTACACGATCTCCAACGCCGCCTCCGATATCGCCACGGGCGGCAAGAACATCAGCAATGGCGATCTGGCTTCGGTCTCTCTTCCGAAAGTTCCCGGAAGCTCCGTCAAGGTTTACCTGATCGCCAATAAGAAAACCATTTCGCCCGCACCCGCAGTGGCCGGCAGCATGGCGGCATACCTGGATAAACAGATGGCCGTGGCCGATCAGAGTGTTTACACCACGGTAACCTGCGTGGACGACGCCGACCTTACGGGTAGCGGGGATTCAAGGTCCGCGTCCATCGTGCTTGCGACCAACGTTTCGCGTATCCAGATCACGGACCTCAAGTTCGAGAATATGACGGGTAGTGTGGCCGGTATCTTCATCAACGGCTTCTACTCCGCGATGGAGCTCGACGGAGGCGTGGTGGGCACACTGAGCGCCAGTAGCACCGCGAGCCACTATGTGGTCGACGCATCGGGCAGCCCCTTCACCTCCGCACTGGGCGGCTATGTTTACGACGCGTTCACCGAAAGCATCGCGGCGACCGTGACTCCCGACGGCGGTGCGGTCTGGGGCTACAACCTCTTCACCTCGCCCACTCCGCAGATCATCATCAAGTTGACTGGTGTGGAAGCCAACGGCAACACTCTCGGCACCCGGTTCATTACCATAAACGGCTTCAACAACGGCACCACTCCCGTCACCACGCTTGCCGGAGGTATGATCTACACGATCGGTGCCGGTGCGCTGACGATCAGTCCCGAGCATCTGGCCCCGGAGCCGGGTGTTACCCCCTTTGCCGTCAACGTGACCATCCAACAGGCTGAATGGGACGAAACAACAGTCACTCCCAACCTGTAACAGATCCGCAACACAGCCCTGCGGGGGGTGATGCCCCCGCGGGGCACTAACGGCGACGACGATCGCCCGCGTCATGGAACCGGGCGGCGGCGCGACAAATAGAAATTTAACAATGAGACATTCCATGAAATATTCGTATCTGCTGCTTGTCATTTCGTCGTTGGCGACGGGATGTATCAAGGACGATATCTGGAACTGTCCGCCCAAGGTAAATACGACGGTGTATTTCAGTCTGGAAGACTATGACGGCAACGATATATTTCCGACGGAGGTCGACCGCGTCGAACTGTTCGTCTACGACAGCGAAGGTATGCTCGCCTCACGCAGCAGCATATCCAAAGGCGAATTGAACATTTTTACCGGCAAGCGGCTCTACCTCGACCCCGGAACCTATACCGTGATCGTATGGGCCAATGCCGTCCGTTCCCAGATCGTCGTCAACGAGGACATACACTGGTTGGACAGGACGCACAACCATGCGATGACGGCGGTACCGGCCGGTGGAGCGCTCGACGACGGCGACCCGCTCTGGTACGCCCCGAAGGAGAACGGCACGCCGCTGACGGTGGTCGTGCCTGGGCAGGGCGAGGTCGAAGTGACCGCCGAACTGCGCCACGCGCACGTTAAGTTGGATGTTACGGTCGAGGGGTACGACCTCGTTTCCCGCAGCGATGCGACGGAACCGCTCCGGATGGAAGTGACCGACCTTACCTCGCGGTACGACTTCGACATGAACGCGCACGGCGAACGGGTAAGTTACCAGGGCCACGCCCCCTATACCGGTTCCGCGGGCGGGTACAACCGGATGTTCAACATACCCGTTTTCGACAGGGATACTCCCATCCGGATACTGATCACCGACAGCAATGGCGAACAGATCCATCCCGACATCCGGCTTTCGGAACTGCTGAACGAAAGTATAGATGTGAAAAAGCTGCGCTACATGCCGGTCATCGTCAGGTTCAGCGAAGACATAGGGGATCCCGCCACGATACGGGTCGAGGTGACGGTCGATCTGCCGGGATGGAGCGAAGGCGCTGTAAGCCCTGAAATGTAACGGATAATATAAAAAACGATATGGGACAGATTATAGAATACATGCGCAGAATGCTGCTTGCCTCAGTCGCCTGCATTCCGGTACTTTCCGGTTGCACTTATGAGAAAGGGATAACGCGACCCGACACCGGTCGACAGGTAACCTTCTCCATAAACATTCCGGGACGTTCCGTTCCCGATACCCGCGCTTTGGGCGACGGGGAGGAGAACGAAGTCCAAACGATCGAAATGCTTCTTTTCGATCCGAACAGCGGCGAGGTGGTCGGCAATCCCGTATTCGCCAACAACATCTCCACGGATGCGGACGATATCCGCAAGAAGACCTTCACGGTGCGCCTGCCCGAGGGGACGTTCGACGCGATGATATTCGCCAACGCCCGCAAGGTTTTCAACGATGCCGGGGTAATCGCTTCCGGCGACGGACGGGAAGAAACCCTTGCCAAACTGACAACCACTATGCCTGCCTCGGGTTGGGCGACCAACCCGGCGGACGCGGACAAAAAGTACCTGATCCCGATGTGGGGCATGAAAGAGAACCTTACCGTCGGTCAGGGCACGAGTATCTCGGGCATCTGGCTTCACCGCATGCTTTCGCGCATCGACCTGAGCGTAACGGGTGACGACGCGTTTACAGGGTATTTCAAACTCAAAGATATAAAACTGCACAACGTCCAGAAAGAGGGCCGTATAGCTCCGGCCACGGCCAACTGGAACGCCGCCGGGAAGATCAACGGCACCGTTCAGGCGGGCCTCGCCACGGCCCCCTCGCTCGTCGCGGGCTGCGGTGTCCATCCGGCCATCAGCTACGCCGGGGCTATCGTCGGCGAAAAAAGCTGCACCGGGGAGATGTACCTTTTCGAAGCCCCGAAAGCCGCTG
>JAITVB010000016.1 GCA_031286025.1 Rikenellaceae bacterium | reverse complement strand
CGATCACCATCGACGGCAAGCCTTACCACGGCGCGGTGTTTACCGACACGGCCAAGGGGGTGCGTGTGTTCTACGAAGTGGACAATCAGTATAAGCACTGGACTTTCTGGAACAACGGCGGCGAAGTGAACTGGGCTTGCGCCGAACCGCAGACTTGGGCGATCAACGCCCCCAACCTCAAGTTGCCAACCGACGTTACCGGTTTCCAGGCGGTTGCCCCGGGAGCAACGTGGAGCGCCACGAGCAGGGTTTATGTGAAATAAACCTTTATATAACGAGAACGGGCCGGGTTGACTATCCGGCTCGTCCTTGTTATATGAACAGCTGTCAGCAACACTAAAGGGTCCGATCCACAAATACCCGACTCATTTTATCCATGTTCTGCCATTTTTACGAGGTCTTTCACTACCTTTGCACCTTGTTCCGAAGCGTAAATGGCAGGCATTTATATCCACATCCCCTTTTGTAGGCAGCGCTGCACCTACTGTGACTTCCATTCCGACACCCGGACGGAACAGCGTGGGCCGATGCTGAAAACCCTGCTCCATGAGATGGGAAGCCGTTGCAGCGAACTCGCCGGTCACACGGTCGAAACCCTCTATATCGGCGGCGGAACCCCGTCGCTCTATACTCCGAAAGATGTCAATTTGCTGATTCAGAGCATAAAAGAAATGTTCGGCGTTGAGATTTTCGAAGAATTGACCCTCGAAGCCAATCCCGACGACCTGACCGACGCCTACCTGGAAGGCTTGCGAAAGACTCCGGTCAACCGTCTGAGTTTGGGCGTGCAATCGTTTGACGACCGCATCCTGCAGTTTTTCAACCGCCGCCATGACAGCGGGGATGCCTTGGAGGCGGTTGCGCGTGCAAAGGCCCACGGTTACGAAAACCTGTCGGTCGATCTGATATACGGTATCCCCGGCCAAAGCGAAACGGGATGGGCGGGCGATCTCGACCGCTTTTTCACACTCGACGTCCCGCATCTGTCGGCCTACCACCTGACGATCGAGGAGGGCACGCCGCTCGGCCGCCGAACCAAACGTGGCGAATTGCGTCCGGTCGCCGATGAGGTAAGTGAACACCACTATGAAATTCTTAGGGAAAAGGCTGCTGAAGCCGGATATTTGCATTACGAGATATCGAATTTCGCCCGCCCGGGACACGAAGCGGTTCATAACAGCAGTTATTGGAGCGGTGCCCCTTACTTAGGTATCGGTCCATCGGCCCACTCGTTCGACGGCCAACGCCGTCGCCGGTGGAACGTGAGCGACAACGGCCGTTATCTGGCTGCCGCCGCCGGTGATTTTTTTGAAGAGGAAGCGTTGACCGACACCGACCGGTTCAACGAATGGCTGATGACCGGCCTGCGCACGGCAGCCGGGATCGACCCCGAAATCCTGACCGTGCGTTTCGGCACGGAATGGGTTGGGGAGTGGCTCGCGGCCGCCGAACCGTTTTTTGACCGTGGCCAATTGGTCCGCGAAGGAAAAAATATCCGCATTCCCGCCGAAAAGTTTTTACTCGCGGATACGGTAATTTCAGCGCTGTTCCGGACGTGAATCTCTAAGAATGTTGGTAACCGAATGAAAAATAATTGCATGAATCGGAGTGCTTTCTCCCGAAAGATGCTACTTTTACAACCTTAAGACTGAAAAATTGACATAAAAACATACACGATGAAAGATCTATCGCTCGATTATTTGTTTGAAGTAAGTTGGGAAGTTTGCAACAAGGTGGGGGGCATCCACACGGTCATCGCCACCAAGGCGCCGACCGTTTCCCGCCAACTCGGGGAAAGATACTTGTTGATCGGCCCGGATGTGAATCGCGAGTCGGCCAACCCCGAATTCGAAGAAGCCCCGAACCTGCTCAAGGCGTGGCGCCAGTCGGTCTACGAACAGGGCATCCGCATCCGTGTGGGCCACTGGAAGATCGCCGGAGACCCGATCGCCATATTGGTCGACTTTAGTAATTTTTTCAGTCAGAAAGACCAGGTGCTCAAGGAGCTGTGGGAGTCGTACAAGGTCGATTCGATCAGCGGTGGTTGGGACTACATCGAACCGGTGCTCTTCGGTTATGCCGCCGGCAAGGTGATCGAGAGCTATGCCCGGACTTTCTGTAAATCGACCGACCGGATGGCGGCCCACTTCCATGAATGGATGACCGCCAGCGGCGGCCTCTATCTGCGCAACAGTTCACCGTATATCGCCAATGTGTTTACGACCCACGCCACGGTGATGGGCCGTTGCATCGCCGGCAACGGCCTGCCTCTGTACGGCGATTTGGAACGCTTCAACGCCGATCAACTCGCTTCGCAGTTCGGCGTGTCGGCCAAGCATTCGATCGAGCGCACGGCGGTCAACCAGTTCGACTGTTTCGCCACGGTGAGCGATCTGACGGCCCGTGAGTGCAGATACCTGCTCGGCAAGGAAGTTGACGTGGTGACCCCCAACGGTTTCGAAGACGATTTTGTGTGGAAGAACGGCGAATTCGCCGCCAAACGCAGCGAAGGCCGCCGGGCGTTGCTTGCCGCTGCTGAGGCGTGCCTGGGCAAAGACTACGACCAAGACCCGTTGATCGTCATCACTAGCGGCCGCTACGAATTTAAGAACAAGGGGATCGACGTTTTTATCGATTCGTTGATCGAATTGTCGGAACGCGAGGATCTGAACCGCGAGGTGTTGGCCGTGATCGCCGTGCCTGCGGGCAATAACGGGCCGCGCAAGGACTTGCAGGCTCACCTGGCCGATCCGTCGGTTCCCATCGACCCGCGCCAGTTGCGCAACACCACCCATTACCTGAGCGATCCCGAATCGGATCCCACCGTGCGCCGCATTCGGGGCACGAAGTTGGCCGACCCGAAGTCGAAGGTGCAGGTGCTGTTTGTTCCCACCTATCTCAACGGTGCCGACGGCATCTTCAATAAACATTACTATGAGATCCTGGTCGGGTGTGATATTTCCGTTTTCCCTTCCTACTACGAACCGTGGGGTTACACGCCGCTCGAAAGCATCGCCTTCTCGGTGCCGACGGTGACCACCACGCTGACCGGCTTTGGTCTGTGGGTCGACCAGTATTGCGACGAAGAGGGTCACATCGGCGTCGAGGTGATCAACCGTAACGACACGAACGACAGGGAAGTGGTCGACAACCTGTCGAAGGCGCTTTACCGCTACTTAGTCATGAGTCCGGCCGAACTGGGCGCGGTGCGTGTCTCGGCGCTGAAAATTTCCGAGATCGCGCTGTGGGACAACCTGATCGATTACTATGCCGAAGCCTACGACCGTGCATTGGAGAGCGTATCGTACCGTACCAACCGAGTGACGATCGACGGCGGCGCCAAGACCGAGCAGATCAATTTCGTCAAGCAGCAGCTCGAAAGCAACCACCCCAACTGGGTGCGCG
>JAITVB010000026.1 GCA_031286025.1 Rikenellaceae bacterium | reverse complement strand
CCGGGGGACAGGCGGGCGACACCGGCGTGATCGAAGCCGAAGGCAAGGTGATCGCTGTGGCCGACACCCAAAAGGAAAACAACCTGACCGTACATATCGTAAGCGAACCGCCGGTCGATACGACTGTCACCTTCATGGCTCGGGTCGACGCCGGAAAGCGTCGGGCCTCGGCCAACAACCATACGGCCACCCACCTGTTGCAGGCGGCCCTGCGCCGCGTGTTGGGCGACCACGTCGAACAGAAAGGATCGCTTGTGACGGCCGAATACCTCCGCTTCGACTTCTCACACTTCCAAAAAGTATCGGACGAAGACATCCGGAAGGTGGAGCAGGATGTGAACGCCGCCATCCGGCGGAATCTGCCGTTGGAGGAGGTGCGCTACTGCCCGATCGAAAAAGCGAAGGAAGCGGGAGCGATGATGCTCTTTGGCGAAAAGTACGGCGAAACGGTGCGCGTGATTCGCTTCGGCGACTCGATCGAACTGTGCGGGGGGATCCACACTTCGGCCACGGGCAACATCGGCTTGTTCAAGATCACGTCCGAGAGCGCCATCTCGGCCGGGGTACGCCGCATCGAGGCGGTGACCGGCGAGGGAGCCGATGCCTATGTATATGGCATGGAAGCGATGCTCGAAGAGGTGAAAAACTTTTTGAACACCCCGGCCGTGTTGCAGGGTGTCAGGAAACTCGTCGAAGAAAATTCGGAACTGACCCGTCGCCTCGACGATGCCCGCAAGCAACGCGCCGCATCGGCCCGCGAAGAATTTTCAAAAATGATCGAGGAGAACCCCGACGGTTTCCATTACCTCGTGCGCCAGGTCGACCTGTTGCCTGAATTGATCAAAGACATCGCCTTTGCCATGCGTCGGGAATTCCCGAAACTGATCCTGGTCGTAGGCAGTGTGATCGACGAGAAGCCGATGCTGACCGTCATGTTGGGCGACGAGGTCGTGGCCCGCGGAGTGAACGCAGGCAACATTGTGCGCGAAGCCGCCAAAGAGATAAACGGCGGGGGGGGAGGGCAGCCCTTCTTCGCTACGGCCGGCGGGAAAACTCCGGGCGGGATCGAAGCGGCCATTCTGAAAGCCGAAACATTGATCAAAGCGCAGATCGCCAAAGGCTGACTTGCCTGTCGGTCATGAAAAACTGGGATTGTTAATTATATATAGTTAACAATCCCCCCCCCCTTAAATTTATGATTGTAAAAATTACTATTGGATAAAAGAGGGCGTCCCGTATGGGACGCCCTCTTTTAAATAAATGGACAGAAGCGGTTACGGCAGCCAACGCGGGTCACCTACGTTCAAGGCTTCGGCGTTGATATCCTTGAAACGGAGGTCGAGTTTGGCCGGATCGACGAACATATCGGCACCCGTGGGCGAAGTCGTGATCGGAGTGATCGTGATCTGATAGTTGGTACCTTGGCTGTAATCGCCCGAGCCGAAGCAATCGGCCACGGAGGTCTGGCCCAACGAACGCACTGAACTCATCGCGGCCTTCGACTTCGAGAAGAGGCACTTGGAGAGTGTAACGGCAACATTGGCATTATCATGACGTATCATGTAGTAGGCGTCAAACACATCGTAGAATGTACACGATTCAACTTTCATGGTCGCGCTCGTTACCGTCGATTTGTCGCTTTGGATTAAGCCGCGCTTGAGGTTGTAGAATGTACAGTTGGTGAATGAAACATTCTTGAACGTATTGTCGCCGCTGATGTGCGTAATGTAGTAGTCTTCCTGCCCGTTCTTAAAGACACAGTCGTTGAACGAGATAGTGTTGACGGATTGCGTTCCATCGGCACCCTGCACACGGAAGATCGAGCGCGAGAAGTTGTCGAACGTACAGTCGTTGACGATGAAATTATCCAACGTGAACGCGTTGCTCGGGTTGAAGAGGTAGGTGTTGCTCCCTTCCGAAACGAAGTCGATGCCGTCGAAGCGGATGGTCGACAGGTTGCCGCTGGGCGTCCACTGGCCGGTGGTGGTCAGCACCGGACGGGTCGGGGCGCCGAGCAGGGTGACGCCCTTCGAGATGGTGATCCCGGCGGCGAACTTGTAAGTGTAGCCGTCTTCGAGGTAGAACACCGCGCCTTCGGCCGCTTTGCCGATCAGGTCGGCCAGGTCGGCGCCCTTGGCCACGCGGGTGGCGCCGGTGGGCACCTCGATCGCCGTCTTGAACTTCACCGAGTTGAAGTTGCGGTTGTCGGGCTCGACCACCGAATCGTCATAGATCGTGGCGCGATAGGTGCTCTTGGCCGTCAGTCCGGTGACCGTCACGGAAAGGTTCGTGATGTCGGTCGCCGTCAGTTGCACTTCCTTCCTGTCGGCCGCATTGAAAACGTTTTCCAACACGACGCGGCTTACCTTGTAACCCGAGTTCCAACGCACGGTCGTCGAGTTCGTCTTGATGTCGGCCGGGAGGACGGCGCGGATCACTTCCGGCACGATGCGCCTGGCCGTCTTGGCGCTATTGAAGACATACCACGCCGAAGTGTTGTCCGGATCCGGAGCATTGGAGCGCACGCGGGCCTGGTAGTCCTTGTCGTATTTCAGGTCGGTGGCGATGTACTTGGTCGTGGTCTGGGTGACCGTGCGGTCGATCGTCTTGAACGTGTCGCGGCTCAATTCGAAAGTGTAGTCAACCGCCCCGGTAATCCCGTACCAGAGGTAAACGATGTTGTTGTCCGTCACGCTCGGATCGGCATAGGCCACAGGACGGAAGAGGTCGTTGATCACAGGCACGCTATCGTCTTTTTCACAAGAAGTGAACAGCAGCGAAATCACGCCGACCAAGGTCAGGAATTTCCACAAATATTTTGTTCTCATAAAGTCTTCTTTTTTAATGCGGTTCAAACGGTTACTATTTCGGTCCCTTGCCGTAATAGTTCTCCAACACGCCGCCGGCCGCGTCGATCGTGGCTTGCGGAATGGGCAGGATATACGGTACGGGGGAGGTCGAGTTCACATCGTCGCCCACACAGCCGCGCCAACACTGTCCGATAAAGGTGGCCGCGGCGTATTCGCCCGTGTTGACGTTTTTCGGATAGAGGTTGATCAGCCAGTTGAGCGTGGTGTAGCCGGTCGGAACATCGTTGGCGTTGACGTGCCGGTTGACGTTCAGGAAGTCGATCGTTTTGCCGTCGTCGCCCATCTTGTAGTAGAGCTTGTCCGGCAGATGGCTGAACTTGCCCGAGGAGGCGATGCCCGAGGCGACGTCCCACGATTGGGCGTCCTTACCCATCTGGATCAGGTCGAGACGCATCTGGCGGAATTTCCGGCCCATCAGATTCCAACGCACCAAGTCGTGCTTGCGCAGCATTTCGCCGCCCAATTCCCACGCGCGTTCGTCGACCACAGCGTTAAAGAAGTCTTCCTTCGAGGAGAGTTTGTCCACATATTGGTCGACCTTTTCCGCGATCACGGCAGGTTCCAACCCGCGGAAAGCGCGGCGGCGGACCCGCTTGAGCGCTTCCCTGGCCGCAGCCGTCGGGGCGCCGTTGATCTCGTTTTCGGTTTCGGCATACATCAGCAGCACGTCGGCAAAGCGCATCGACGGGAAATTGATCCCCGTGGCCTTGCTACTCGAAATTCCCGGAGGAGCGGCCATCCACACCTTGCACCATTTGCCTACCTTAAGCCCTGTGGCACTGACAGGTACCTCGTTCAGCTTCTCATTGTAGGAGATCAGCGAAACGCACACGCGTTGGCGCGGATCCTGCGGATCGAACGAGTAGAAATAGGTCGGGGTCATCTGTACGGCCGAACTGGCGGTGCCATATTCGTGCGTGGCAGGATTGTTGGAAATACCCACCCCCAGGTAGTAGCCCACTTCGCTGCTGCCGCCCGCACCCGGTTTGAACGCCCACTCGTAGATCACGTCGTCGCCCACCGGAACGACCGACCTGCACTCGTTGAGGAACACCGTGCGGAAATCGGAGATCAATTCGTGTTTCCCTTCGTCGATCACTTGCTTGGCATACTTGTTGGCGATCTTGTAGTAGTCCATGTAGTCGCTCTTGCGATCCATCGTCCCGACGTCATTCGGGTTGGCCAGGTTGGGACGCAGCGCATAACCGCCTCGGAACAGGGCGAGGCGGGCGATCAGCGCCTGGGTGAACTCGCGGCTCACGCGCTCGACGCCCTCCGACAACTGGGCGGCATAAAACATCGTCGGCTCGACTTCGATCAGGTCGTTGATCATGTGCGAGAGGATCTCGTCGCGATCGGTCGTCGGAATGTAGAAGTCCATCCCGGAAGTCGCCCCTTTGGTCATAAACGGGACATCGCCCCAGTTCTTGACCAGTTCGAGGTAATAGAACGCCCGCAGGGTCTTCACCTCGCCGTACATGTGGCGGATGTTGGACGGCGTGGCCGGGTCGGACGCCTGGTAGATCGCGCTGCCTTCGATCCCTTCGATCGCTTCGTTGGCGCGGTTGACGGCGGCATAGAGATTATTCCACGGGTTCTGCACTTCGGAATTCGAAGAAGTGGCCTCGCCGGTGAAGATGTCGCGACGGCCGGCGTCGGGGGTGGCGTTCACACCCGAGTATTCGACGTCGCTGTTGACGGTGTAGTACATGCTCAGGCGGATCGAGTAGCCCGCGTCAGCCGTCATCAGGGCATAGACCGAACACACCGCCCGGTAGATTTCACTCTCCCGCGAGTAGATATACTCCTGGGTGAACTTGGAGGGAGAGTCCGACGACAGGAAGTCTTCACACGAAGAGAAGAGCAGGGCTACCGTCGCAAAAAAGAATATGATTTTTCGATTCATAACGTTCTCGCTTTTGTTGGTTACAAACTAAAAGGTAAGGTTTAACCCGACGGTGATGTTCCGGTTTCTCGGATACACGCTGTAATCGCGGCCGGGGGTGAGTCCGGACTGAATGTTCACTTCGGGGTCGTAGCCCGAGTAGTTTGTCAGGCAGAAGAGGTTGTAGCCGGTCACATACATGCGGAGGGTGCGTATACCCACCTTGTTGGTGAGGTTGCTCGGCAGGGTGTAGCCCAACGTGGCGGTGCTCAGGCGAAGGAATGAACCGTCCTCGATCGCCCACGAGTGGATGATCGGACGCCACAGACTGGCCGGGGTCCAGATGTTGGCGTCCTTGTTCAGTTCGCGCAGCGCATCGGGATCGGAACGCAGGTCGGTACCCAGGTCGTCGAAATAGCGGAAACGGTTCTTCGAATCGACGATACTCAACATATTGATATCGGTCGAAGTCCAACGGGTGGTCGCGCGGATCTTGTTGGCGTTGTACACGTCGAAGCCGTACATGTAAGTGAAGAACACAGCCGCGTCAAACCCCTTCCAAGCGGCATTGAGACCGAAACCGCCCGAGAATTTCGGGTTGGTGTTCCCGATAATGGTGCGGTCGTTTTCGAGGGAGATTTCCGGGTTCTTTACATTTTCATCTTCTTTTGTCATAATCAATTTCTTGAATTTGAGCGTACCCGGCATATTCGAGCCGGTGATGCCCGACGAGTTGGGGACGCCTTCCTTGAGCGCCCAAGTCTTGGCGACCGGATTGAAGTCGAAATCGTCGATCGAGTAGAAACCGTCGGTCTCGTAGCCGTAGATCAGCCCCATCGTCTTGCCCAGTTCGAGCAGATAATCCTCGCGGGCCATCAGGTCGGTACTGGCCCATCCCGAGGCCAGGAAACGCCGGGTTTCGTTCGGGCCGAGCTTGTCGATCCTGTTTTTGTTCCAACCGATATTGAAGTTGGCGTCGAGGAAGAATTCGCGGTTCTGGATGATGGAACCGTTGAAGGTCACTTCAAACCCTTTGTTCGACGTCTGGGCCATGTTCGCCTGCATGTTGCTGTAACCGAGATAGGCCGGGATCGACACTTCATAAAGCAGGTCCCTGGTGGTGTTCCAGTAACCGTCGAGCACGATCGAGAGGCGCTCCTTGAACAGGCCCACGTCGAGACCCACGTTGCGGGTCGACGTGGTTTCCCACTTGATGTCGGGGTTCACCAGACGGGTCGAAGCCGGCGTATAGGCGGGTTGGTCGACGTCTCCGAAAGCGATCGGCTTGCTCGAAGAGACGGAGTACTGACGACGCCAGAGGTCATCCGTGATACGGTTGTTGCCGGCAGTACCCAGACTGACGCGCAACTTCATGCTTGAAACGGCACGCACGTTGGCCATGAAGTTTTCCTTGTCGATGCGCCAGGCGACCGAGGCGGCAGGGAAATATCCCCAACGGTTGCCCGGGGCGAACTTCGATGAACCGTCGGCGCGCAGCGTCACGTCCAACAGGTATTTTTGCTTGTAGTTGTAGCTCACACGGCCGAAGAACGAAGCGGTGCGGTCATAAACACCGATACTGCTTGTGGTCGAGTTAGGCTTACCCAAACTAAGGTTGGCCAACGCCTTTTCGGGAGTGATGTCCACCGGAAAGTCGGTGGTACGCATCGCCGTGGCGAAAGTGCGGCGGCTGATGATTTCCTGACCGGCCAGCACGTTGAACTGATGGTCCTTTTTGATGTCGAACATGTAGGTCAACGTGTTGGCCAGACGGTACTGCGGCGTACGCCCGCGGTCGATGTCGGTCAGCGGCCTTGAGTTGTTGCCGTTCCTGGCCGTACCCGACTCGGGACCATACCAACGATCGCGTTCGGAGAAAGCCAAGTCGAGGCCGAATTCCGAACGGAAGATCAGACCTTTCATGATCGTCCAGTTGAGCGCCGCCGTGTTGGTGAACGTGTAGTTACTCTGCTTGTTGTAGTTCTGGTCGGCGGTGGTGGTGGGCGAGGTCAGCGGAGTGCGTTCTTCCTCTTCGAAGTCGTCGCCCGGCGGAACGAAACTATAGTCGCTCAAACCGGCAACCGGCCTATAGGTCAGACCGGTGATCGGGCCGATATTGCCCCCGTTGTTGACCTTGTAGTTGATGCGCGAGTTGAACTCAAGGGTGAGGTTCTTCACGATCTCGTGGTTGAGGCGGAAGTTGAGGTTGGTGCGTTGGGTGCTCGAACCGTACTGGATTCCCTGGTCGTCGACATAGTTGAGACTCAATTTGAAACGGGTCTTATCGCTACCGCCGGAGACCGAGAGGTCGTAGTTCTGGGCCATGGTCGTTTTGCCGAAGAGTTCGTCCTGCCAGTCACGGCCTTTCTGCCCTTTATAGATGTAGTAGTCGCCCGGGGCGCCATACTTCTTGATGAAACTGTTACGCTGCGAATCGCCCTTGAGGGCTTCGATCTCGTAGTTCAGCATCACGTATTCGTACGGATCCATCACGTCGAGGTTTTTGGCCATCGAGCGGAACTGCCAGTAGGCGTTGAACGAAACGTCGGTTCTCCCTCCGCGGGCCGACTTGGTCGAGATGATCACCACCCCGTTGGCCCCGCGGGCCCCGTAGATGGCGGTGGTGGCGGCATCCTTGAGCACGTCGATGCGTTCGATGTCGCTCGTCGGGATGTTGTTGATGTTGCTCACCTGGAAGCCGTCGACAATGTAGAGCGGCGAGTTGTCGCCCGAAATCGAGGTGCCCCCGCGGACACGAATGAGGATCTCGGCGTCGGGCGAACCGTCGTTGGAGGTCACCTGTACCCCCGCCATGCGGCCCTGGATGGCCTGGGCGGCCGAGGGAACCGGCACGCTGGCGATCGTCTTGGCCGTCACCGACGACACCGAGCCGGTCACGCTGCCACGACGCACGGCACCGTAGCCGATCACCACGATGTCGTCGATCTGCGAAGCAGATTCTGACATGAGAACATCGATATCCGAAGTTCTGCCTTCGAGCGGATAGACGACGTCGTCCATCCCGACGAACTTGAATACGAGTGTGCTTTGGGCATTGGGAACCCGGATCGAGAACTTCCCGTCGACTCCGGTGGTGATGCCCGTGGTCGACCCCTCGACGATGACGGAAACTCCGAGCATCGGTCCCTGGGAATCCCTTACCGTCCCTGTGACGGTAACCTGCGCAAAGGCCATACCGGCAGAAGCCAGTACGAGCAATGCGCCCATCAGGATCTTTTTAATCATACATCAAACAGTTAGGTTAGTAATATTAGGTTAAGTTAAGTGGGTTCCTTGCTCCGGGCCGAAAACATAATATAAGTTAGAATTTTCCGGAGGCACGGCCCGTACCTTCTGCTTTCGAAACGACCAGGCTTTTTCTATCTTCCGGCCCCCGCTGAAAATACAGGGGCCTTTC
>JAITVB010000045.1 GCA_031286025.1 Rikenellaceae bacterium | reverse complement strand
CCCGCACTCTGGACACGTTTCGTGCAGCGTCCAGATCAACGAAAGGTACATCTCCTCCATAGGATGGTTGTTGTCGATTACTCGTTTGAAAATGTGAAATCCGCTCTTCCAATCTGCCGATTTCTTTGGCCTGCTCTAAGTTTAACGCCTCTTTTTCCCTCAACAACGCCTGGCACATCTCCAACTCACGGGAATTGTCCCGCTCGCGGGGAGATGGCGGTTCATCGGTGCGTAACATAGGGCCATTACCGGTCAAAAGCCACTCGGGGGATACGTTCGCATTTGCGCATATTTTTTCAATGACATCATAAGATGGTTTGCCCTGCCGAGTCCCGACTACATTCTCGATCACGGTGGAATACACGTCAATGGCCTGAGCAAATGCTCGTTTGTTTCCCCGGTACAATTCACTTATGAGTCGCACAAATCGGCTATTTATGGATGCTTTCATAAAATAATTACGCAAATGCGTCGTTTTTATTTTGTTTATTCGTAAATGCGAATTGTATTTGCACCGTGTTAACCGAGTTAACGGGCTCCAAATATAGTGATATTCCCGGAGACGGCGCAAAAATCAAAACGAAAAACAAATATGAAAAAGTACATCACGGTTCCGAACGAGACCAAAAGTATAATCGCCAAAACGAGATGACCGTTTTTTCAATTCCAGATGACCGGAAAAATATTTTTTGCTTGTTTTGGGTTTCGTTGCAAAGGCACGAATCTTTACCGCAACTCAAACGCTGTTCAATCGGCCTGGGAAAACCACAAAAAAAGTGCTCAAAATGAGCATTTTTTTCTTCAAAATCGCTTGCTGTTCCGATTAATTTCCGTGCATTTGCTGTGTCGTTTGGCGTGTTTCATTTTCTCTTCAGGGCCGTCGTCGGCTAAACGTTCAACTCGAATTTCACATCCTCGTTGCCGGAAAGCAACTCTCTCGTTCGTGCGATATTGCTCTCGTAAATATGTACGTTGCCGAGGTTGAGCGTGATCGACTTCAGCGGTAATTCGATCTGTTTTGCCATCAAATACAAGTGATAAATGTCTGCCGGCAGGCCGAGGTTCGCGTCGGAGGAGCGTTGATAGGCAGACAACACCAGTTCGTCGCCGTCGATCTGGAACTGCACGAGGCTCAGGCACGGATGCTGATTGCTCTCGGCGTCGGTCGCACCCAGGAACAGCACATAGTTCTTGCTGTTGCGCTGTTCGCGGTTGATCCTGGCCACCAACGGCGGCAGTTTCTCGAAGTAGTAAAAAAGCCACCGATCGCTCGGATGGCTTGATTCCAGTTTTAACGTGTTTTCCACCATGGGACGTCTTGAGGCAAAGGCAAAATCCACCGAGATCGCCGATGTACTATTTAGGCACATCGAAACGGGAGAAATTTTCGAATTGCAACAAATCGGACTTTATTCAGGAAAATTCGTAATCCTCTTCTTTTTGGCCCATTGTATGCTTGAGGATAATGATCCGCAACATTTCAAGCTTTTTGTGAAATATGCGACTCATTGCCTTGCCGAAGTATCGAACGGGAAAAAATAAAATTTCCTGTTATGTTTATTAACGACAATAGGAAAAATTGGTTTTTTTGCTATATTTGGGAGGAACATCCCCTCTCGCGAACTACTAAAACCCATATCAAACGCTTATGAAACGTCTTTGCAATCATGTAAAGGTGCTGCTTTTTTGTGCCGTGTTGGCCGGCGCAGGCACCGTCCAGGCCCAGGAGGGGCTGCTCTTTTACCTGTCGGGCGACCACGGCCTCGAAGCCGATCAGGCTTCCGGCGCCCCAATCCCCAATTTCGTGAACAACATCTCATTCGTCCCCGACGGGGCGCAGAGGCAGGGTATCCGCTGCGGATATCTGCAACTGCTATCCTATTGGGCACCGAAAAACATCTATGCCCAACGGGGTACGCTTTCATTCTACTGGCGCTCGGCATTGCCGGTCGACGAAACCGAATTCCCGGTTTTCCGTGTGGGCTATGCCGACCATTCGAGTTGGGACATGACCTTCCTGCGTATCGACTGGAATGGCCACGGGTTCGACGCTTTTGTCACCGACGTCAATTTAGCGCGTGTACGCACCTCATACAAGATGCCGAAGACGCCTGCGCCCGACCAATGGGTGCACCTTGCTCTGGCGTGGGACGAAAACACGGGCATCCGCCTCTATGTCGACGGGCAACTGGCCGGGAAAAAAGATTCGACCGTGGTGCTCAACGCCGGACTGGACCAGTTCGGGCCTCACTCGCGGATAATCAGTCCCTATCAGGTGCAGAGCCGTTATTGCTTTATCCGCAGCGGCGACATCGACGAAATAAAGGTTTACGACCATGCGCTCAATGCCGCACAAGTGAGTGACCTGGCGGCAGGAAAAACGGTGAATGCTCCGGCCCCCGTGCGCGATCTGGCACAACCCGAATGGCGCAAAGAATGGTTGCTGCGCTATGGATGGGATCGTCCGGACGATCTGCCGCCGTACCTCGAAAACGAGGCGATGACGGTGCGCAAGGTGCAGATTCTCGAAGCGTACGACTTGAAACGTTGGTGGTGGAAGGCCAACGACGGCATCCGTGAAACGACATGGCCGGGCGTTTACAACCATTCGCGATTGCCGGGTCGATCGGATTATTTCATCCTGCCCGACTGGGATTGCTACACGCTTTCGGGACAGCAGGTGCGTTTCAATATGCCCGACGAGCCGTGGAATTACTTAGAAATTTCGAGCGGGGCGGACGGGAAGATTTCCTTAACGCCGAATAGCGACGGCACGGGCGGACGTGACGTTTTCACCCGGCCGAGCGTGAGTCTCGAACGCACGTTCCACAAGTTGGACGCCCCGGTGACGGGCCAGACCGTGGTCTTTACGAACAACCACCAGGAGAATCCGATCGGCGAATTCGACGCTTTTTATGTGCATGAGGGCGACGCTCCGCAGGGAATGGCGCGATTGAGCTACACGCTCTCCTCGCGCGGCAACCTGAAAGATCCGACGTTAGCCTCGATCGAGGCTTATATTTACGGGCGTTTCCCGGTCGACGAAGTGTCGATCATGGTCGCCCAATCCGGACGTGGGGCGACGGCTCCGGCTGAACCGGCGGCAAACGCTTCGAAAAAACTGCCGTTGGTGCATATCGTCATCCCGGCGGATTATCGCAGCGGGATGCTCGATAACGCCCTCGAACCCGGCGCAAGCAGCGGTAATTACACCTGGAACAATATCGACGCGGGGTTGGACGGTATCCGTATCTCCCTGCCCGCAATGAACGTCACCCCGTTGGCCAATGGACTTTTCCCGATGAATATTCAGGTCAAAGACCCGATCTGGCCGCTACGCAACATGCTCGATTACTCGTTCTCGATCAAGCCGAACGAGGGCCGCGTGTTGTGGCTCGACATGCGCGACCGCATCCTGCCGATGGATAAGCCGCTGTGCGTCGCCCTGGCCGGCGCAGGCGCCGATTTCAACGCTGCGCTGTTGGAAGGTGCACGGATCGAACTCATCTTTAAAGACCGCGAAGAGGCCAAGAAGGAGCATGTGGCCGACCGTTTCACCCAGGTGCGCGACAACCATGCGATGATCGTCGAGGAACGTCCCAATGACCGCCGGTTGAACAAATACGTGCAGGTCGAGGCCGACATGACCGACCTGTTGGCCGTCGACCCGAACCACAAGGAGGGGCGCGCATACTGGTATGAATATAATTCGGAACAACCGCAACCGAAAACAGAAATAGCTCCGGCACCGGCCGGTGTGCCCCAATGGGCTTACCTGCAGCTTGAGTACCTGAAAGAATTCCGCCGCTTTGTCGAGTGGCAGATCGATAACCGGCAGATCGAAAACGGTGAATTCGGCGGCGGTCTCTCGGACGACAGCGACTTCGGAAATTTCCTCCCCGCACTGACGATGATGGGCGTGATCCCCGAAAAGACGGAAAATTCGCTCAACCGGATGTTGGAGGCGATCTACCGCGAAAAGATGCTTAAAAACGGCCTTTCGGCCATCCAGACCGACATGCTCCACACCTACGAAGAAGGGGCGAATTTGGTGGGAGAAATGAACCTGATCAGTTTCGGCGACCCGAAACAGGTCGAACGGATGATGGAGTGCGCCTATGCGGCGATGCATTATATCACCGCCATCAACCCGGCAGGGCACCGCCACGCGCGCTCGGAATACTTCGGCGCAGACCGCATGGCCACCGGCGTGTGGGGTTGGCAGAACGCCTATGTCGGGTTGCACCTGATCTCGGCGATGCAGATGGCCGAGTTCTATGGCAACCCCACCGCCAAACAACTCATCACCGAAATGGCCGACGGCCTGTTGGCCCACGCCAGAGTCGACGCCGCCGGGCGCACGACGCTCATCACCGAGATCCATTTCGAAACCGACACCGTGCGGCCGTCGACACTCGGCTACATTATGCCTGTGCTGTGGTCGGCATGGAAACTGACCGGCGAGGAGAAATACCTCAAACCGATCGTCGACCAAGCCGGCAACACCCGCATCATCTCCTCGGACATCCTCAACCAGACAGGCTTGCGTAAGACGATGACCCAAGCCGTTCTCGACCGGGTGACTCCCGCCACAGGTGCCGATTACCTGCGCCACCTGGCCTGGCAGGCGACCGGCAACAAAGCGTATCTCGAAGGCTATTACTCCGACAACCTTCGCACCATCCGGGCCAAGGAGTATATCAACACCCTCGGGATGCTCTGGACCGACCGCGTGGCTTTCCCGCTCGAACCGATACAGCGCTCGCGGATGGGCGGCGTCGGATCGGCCCGCAACACACTCTATCCGGGCAACACCGTCAGTTGGCGGTTCGACGGCGACGAAGCGGAGCGGGTGGCAATCCTGATGCCGATTGCTACACCACGTGAATTCGAAGTCGAATTCTTCAACACGGCCAATCATGCCGTCAATGTCCGGATGACCGGGGCCGACGTACTCGGCGGCGAGTGGAAACTCGTCTGGGGTTCGGACACCGATGGCGACGGGTTCCTCGACCAGGAAATCCGAAGCGAACAGGTGACATTCGGCCGCGGCGAAACGGTGACGCTTTCGATTCCGCCGCGCACGAGCGCGATGATCAAAATGACGGTCGCAGACCAGGGTGAAAAGCTCTGTAACCGGGTCGACTTGGCGATCGGGCGCGACGATATCCGCCGCAACGGCAATCGGGTGACGGTAACGGTGCATAACCTGGGGTCGGTCGATGCACCGGCAACGCCGATCACACTGGTTGACGCTTCGGGTAAGACGGTGGCTACGGCCAATATTCCTGCGTTGGCTTCGGCGGCCGACCTGCTGCCCAAACGGGTGGACGTGGCCCTTACGCTACCGCGGGGTATCGATGTCGGCACGCTCGATGTGGTGATTGATCCACAGGGCTCGATTAAGGAGATTACGAAGAATAACAATACGCTGCCGCTCACAGTCAAATAAGCCGGTGGCAAGTCAGGATGAAACGGGGCCGTTCTCTGATGAACGGCCCCGTTTCATTTTCAAGCAAATTCACAACTACCTCGGTCGCGGCCTTGGAACGTTTACTCCAAAACGATCTGGCGGTTTTTCGGATATTTCACCTCATATTTGATCGTCAGGGGCTTGCTTTCGCCCGGGGCGAGGGTCAGACGCCAGGTAAGTCTGCCGGTATCCTTATCCCAGGCGGCACCCGAGATCTGGTTGGCTGTCACCTCGATATCCTTGTTGGTCGACACCGGAACCTGGTCTTCGAGCACAAGGGTCACCGGTTGGCGCTTCATGTTGCGCACGGTGATGTTCCAACTGCGCACTTCGCGCCGCGACGAGCCGACCGACTGGCGCGAAGCGAAATCGGCGCCCTTGACGCGGGTGATGACGATGCCCTTGTCGCGGCCCAACGAGAGATCGAGCGTGTCGGTCGCGGCGCGCGGATCGATATAGGATTTGCCGACGTAGGTACCTTCGAAAAAGAGACTCGCCTCGCCCGGAATCAGGTTATACTCTTCCCAACCCGTGGCGCGGGCCAACAAAAATGCGTCCTTGTCGAGTTTGGCCACGGCATAGTATTCGTAGGCGGCCGGGATGTCGAGTTTCTTGTATTCCACGCCTTGGGGCTTGCCGCCGGTCGGAACGTCGCAGGGAACGCCGATCGCGTATTCGATCGTAGTTGTGCCGTCGGTCTGTTGGGTATGGACAGCGGCCGAAGCAGCCTTAGGTACAGGAGATTGAACAGCATAAGATCCGAGGGGAGTCGTCTCTTCGGCAACCACCGCCATGTCGTGCATAACCACTTCTTCAACAAGCTTCTGTCTCGATGACGCTCCACGAGCACGCACTGGTTCGTAATAATCGAGATACCACGGATAAAGCGTCGGCTTGACGCCGCTTTGGGCCGGGTTACCGGTCGAGAGGGTAAGCTTTATGTTTTTCCAGTCTTCGCCCGTGTTTTGGTACACTTGGGCTTTGCACACGAGCGACAACGGTTGGTTGGTGTCGACGGCACGCACGTCATGGGTCGGCGTCCATCCCGCTCCGTTCACGATGTAGCTGATCGTCAGCGGGGCACGCAGGTCGGACGGGGCAGCGACCGTCAGCACCACCTCGCCGGAAGCTATGCGCGGCTGCGATTGCACCGACTGCAGCTGTTCCTGTATCTTGCGGACATTTTCCGTGACGGACAGGCGTTCTTCATCGACTTTCAACCGGCGGGTCTTGATGTCGGCGATGCGGATGCGAAAAAAGTCGGACACCTCGCGCAACCGGGTGGCGTCCACCCCGTTCTGTCCGCCAATGTAGCGGTTGGCCTGGAGCATCGAATCCTCGGCTTGCAACGCTCGCGCGTTGGCGGCGATCCGGCGCAGTTCGGCCCGCAGGCTGTCGAGCGACTTTTCGAGCCGCGACACCTCGGGGCTCTTTTCCTGCGATTTGAGGTGGTTGAGTTCGAAAGCGACAGAAAGGATCGTGAAATTGCCCTTGCCCGAAGCCTGCAGGCTCTGTTGGTCGATCCACCGGGGCAGGTTTTCGAACACCACGCGGTTGGTGCCGGCGCGGAGTTGGACGTTGGCCGTGCGGGTAATCTGAGCGTTGTTCAGGAAGACGGTCACCCCATCGATCGTCGAAGCGGGACGCAATTCGCGTTCCTGAGCGGCCAACGATAGCGGCAGGCAGGCCAATAAGAAAAATTTCAACGGTTTCATCATATGGTTTATTAGAAATTTTCGTCGTGGAGGAAACGTCATCCGCTTGTCCGGATGAAAAACGTTGGGATAAAGGTAACGCTATTTTCAGAAAATTCCGGTGATTTTTTCAAAATGGACGGAATAGGGCGACTAAGAAATTTTATTTATACTTGAACTGGAATAAAGATAAACCTTTAGGAATATGAACCGGGAAATCCCTGAAAGCGCGTCGAAGCACGAAATGGTCCCAAGTCGCAAAGGCGGAAAAAATTGTTGATCGCCTATGGCGACTTCGATCTCGACGGCGAGGAAGACGTGGCGGTGATCCTCGAATCGATCGGCCCGTCAGCATCGTAGACAAAGCTTTTCGTACCGTGCTACAACAAAGGCCTCAAAAAGTCATACATCGCCTTCGAAGACGCCGACTATTACGACGACAGCAAACCGAAACAGAGATCGAAGCCGTTGATCATGGATAGCAAACAGTGATATACGAGCCGCTTTTCCTGTGAAAAGCGGCTCGTATTCCATATATCCGTATCTACTTCCACCACGCAAAAAGATGGTGGATCGGACCGTGGCCGCCGCCCAACCGGTAGTCGGCTCCGGCGGCAATCGCCCCGTGGAT
>JAITVB010000186.1 GCA_031286025.1 Rikenellaceae bacterium | reverse complement strand
CTCGTGGAACATATCGCCTGCGATCATTTTTACGGAACGGATCCCTTCCAGATTGTTGCGTAACCATTTGAGGATAAAGGCCGCGATCATCTCGCTCTTGCCCACGCCGCTGTCGCCGTTGATCTCTACGACAAAAACGCTGCCGTCGTTCTCTTCGACGAGGAAGAGCGAGCCGTGGCGCGGAATCCCGCCCAACTCTTTCACTTTCTCGTTGATCACCGTCAGGCGCGGCTTTTTCACGTCGCCGAAATAGTCGGCCTCGGATTTTAGCGGCGTGACAATGGTCTTGATGTTTCCGCCCGGGCCCGGAATGTCGAAATAGCCGATCTGCGGGAACGAAATCAGTTTTTCGGGCGCACCGAGCAACGAGATCACATCGGGCAAAAAATTGCGGATATCCTTCAGCGAAATATCTTCCGTGTGGTTCAACCGGTAGTTGTCGGTCAGATACTTCATATATCCTTTCTGGAAGATCACGAGTTCCTTGACGATCCCGTGCTTGACGACCTTGCAGCGGTAGTCGTCCGAGTCCATGTTGGCCACGAAGCGCGAGAGGCGATCGACGAAGAACGATGAGTCGGGCCGCGAGTCGATATAGCGGATATAGTCGGCCGCTACGTCGCCCGTCAACTCAGGCTTCTTGCGGCCGGCCGGCCGGTCGATCTTGTGGAACGGGTATTCGCGCTTCTTGGCGTCGGTCACGATGCGGGTGTGTTCCTGCACGGGCTGTTCCGACGAAATGACGCCGCACTTCGACATTAACTCGTTGATCCAGTGAATGCGGCCGCCTTCGAAGGTTTCCAACGCACGTTCCTCCATCTCGAAGCCCTTGTAGAGCGACACGCCGTGTTGCACCATCTCGTTCACACTCGAATTTTGCTTGCGGAAAGCCGTTTCGACGATCCGCACCAACGTGTGTGCGTAACGGTTGTAGTAGTCTGTCCCGCGTGTGCGGCGGATCAGCCCGATATAGAAGCGCACCACCTTGCGGCTGACGGCATAGATCTCGCTTTCTGCAATCTTGATGTCGCGCTTGCGCATGATATAATCGCTCAACTCGCGGAATTGCATCTCCATGGAGTTGACGACGAATTCTTCGGTAAACATCCGCACCTCGCCCTCGTCACACTCCGTCAACTTGTCGTTGAAGTACTGCAACTTGTTGCATACCAGGATGTAGAACGAATGGTCGTTGTCCAATAGGTAGAGGTACATGATCTTGTCGGCCATCTCTTTCGCCCGGCTTACGCCCGCCGAGATCATATCCATCACGTAACCGATGCTCTTCTGCGAAAGCGCATTCTCCCTGAATTCGGGCAACTCGCGCAGGTTGCGCACAAACTCGTCGATCCAGATGTTGAGGTTGATGTCGGCCAGTTTGATCCCGGTGATTTCCTCGAACGATTCGCCCGCCATCCGGATGATTTCGCGGCGGCTCGGTTCGAGGCTTTCCTTTTCGAACGGCAGGTTGAAGTGCAGCAGGATTTCGCGGATATACTTCTTGATGATCGAATTGATCCCTTCGAGTTTTGCCTTGTCGAGGTCGGGATTGCCCGTGGCGTTGACTGCCAGTATCTTCATCTTGCTGTCCGAGAAGAGCAGGTTTTCCATCTCGATCAGGATCTCACGCATCACGTTCATCTCCTCGATGCTGTCCAACACGTGGTGGTTGGGCTGGAAGGTCTTTTTGTTGGTGATGTATTTCAGGATCACCGCCTTGCTGTAACGCGAGCTGACCGTGTTGAAATCGAGATCGCTCAGGGCAGGGACTTTTTTATATACTTGGGCCAACAAATTTTCATAAATCTTAGTGAAGGCCGGGCTCTTGATAAACTCAAACACGTCCTTGCACGAGCCGATCAGGTCGCCGTGTAACTCGAAGACCGAGTTGGCCGAGCGGCCGATGGTGGTGATCGTCACCCCGCTGCGTTCGGGCGAGGTGTGGTACAACGAACGCACGTCGCGGATTTGCAGCGACGGCGCCTTATCCTTCTTATATTGCGCAGAAAGGCGATAGTCCTCGATCAGGCGGTCGATAAACACGCTGTTCTTGCTCGCAGAGAGCATTCTGTTCAGGATTGCTTCCGAATCGACTTCCTTGTTTTCTGGCTTGGCACGTTCGGCGGCGAATTGCAGCCAGTATTTTACCGCCATGGCAAAAGCGTCTTCCAACTCAGCGCCCAACACTTTCAGCCCTTCCTTGCCGGCCGACACATAGCCGCCCAACGAGAAACGGATCAATCCTGTGGGGTAAGGCACGGTGGCCACCCCGCGATGGCGGGCCAACGCCCCGGCAAAAGCCAACAGATCCGGGTAGGAATAAGTTCCAGACACCTTGAAGTTGAAGAGATACGAGCCGTCCGAATCGAGATGGGTCATTTCGTTGGTTCCGCTCGTCTCGATCACCCGGGTTGCGATCTCTTTCGCCATCCGCAGGCGTTTGAGCGACTCGTTCCGGAAATTTTTGTTGATCCGGTAACGGTTTAAGTTTTCGACGAGTTTGTTCTGGTAATAAAGGAAGAACGGTTCCCCCTGATACTTAAAGTCATCGGGCAGGCCTAGCACGTCGAGTTTGTCGAGCGCCACCAATTCGTCCAACAGAAAGAGGTAGAGCGGCGACCCTTCGAAACCGGCCGTTTTGTGCAATTGGCGGTCGGTCTTACTGATCGCGTTATATTCGGCGGTTTTCCCGATCTGGCCTGCGATAAAACTCATCAACGTCTGCTTGATCTTCGACCGCGAAGCGTTTCTCGGCAGTTCGGCCTCGATACTGTCCTTGATCGCCTTGGCGGTCTGAGCGATTTCAAGGGTGTTGTTAAGCATCAGCAACGAGTTGTTGTTGCCGTGTTCGGCGCTGTTGCACTGCCGCGCGAATTTTCCGAATTCGACGGCGTTGGGCGTCAGGGCCATGGCCCCCAAGCGTTCGCCCGTGGCGGCCAGGTTCTTGGTCGTGGACAAAGACGACACGGCCCTGATCTTCGACCGGGCGTCGATATTGTTCATGATGTAGCGCGAAATGGTGCGCCACTTCGGCATTCGGCGGTCTTCGATCTTCACGCTTTCGGCGTAGGCCTCGTCGAGGAACAACGTGATTTTCGACGTATTCAAAAATTTCAAAAAGTCGTTCAGCGCTTCGCTGTTGAAGTCGCTGTAGCCCGTCGGGTTATTCGGGTCGTTGATGACGATCGTGGTGTTCTCGCAGAACAGATCCCACAGCGAGCCCGTGTCGTCGAACAGCGCCAACGTCGACTTGATGCGCAACAGGCGGTCCAACAGCCGCTCGAAAGCCAACCGCCCGTCGCCGTGGTTTTCGATCTCGATGTCAAACGGATTGATGTCGAATACGTCGTCGGGAAGCAGATCCTTATATTCCCAGGCCTGCACCGCATTGTAAATCACATAGGGCTTTGGCCGGCCGTTCGGATTGAACAACAGGTCGCGGATAATCATCTGTACCGCGTCCGACACCGAGGTCTGTTCGAGGTTGCCGAGGGCCGAGAGGAAATTGCGCACGATCTCGCGGTCTTCGTCGCCCAGGGCGTGGTAGCGGTCGCGTATACCGAGGTCGGTCAGGAATTTGTCGAAACGACCCTTGTTATCGGCTTCTTTGCCGATTTTGCTTAAATATTCCTGATATTTTTCGAGGAACAGATTGATTCCGAAGTTTTTGTGGAAATGATTGTGCAGTGTCCGCTCGTAATTGCTCGGAATGATGTCGAGAATCAATTTACAGGCATAGCGGATCTTGCTGCCGGTGTTGGCATACGGCTTCCGGCGCAGGTAATCCCCAAACGTCTTGATCTGGTTGCGGCCTCCCCCTTCGAGGATGGTCACAATATCGATATACCGGTTACCTCCATAGAAATAATTGCGCATCCGGCTTTCGAACTCGTCGATCAACTCCTGGGTCTGCACCTGCTTGTTTTCAGGCCGGTGGCAGTTTTCGAGGAAGAAGATAAAGTCGCGCAACTTTTCGAGCGAATACCGGTCTTTCACCACCTGGCGCGAGAATGCGTCGAGTTTGTAAAGGGTGATCCGCTTTTCGATATTTCCCGGATCGCCTGTCTGCTCGGTCAACAGTTTCTGCAATTCCCTGCCGTATTCGTCGATCTGCACCTCGATCTTTTCCCGAAACTCTTTCAGATAATTCGGGTTTACATTTTCCAGGATCAGGCGCAGGTTCAACTGCGTGTTGGCCG
>JAITVB010000236.1 GCA_031286025.1 Rikenellaceae bacterium | reverse complement strand
GACCGAAAATACGCCGCCGTCGCTGATCTTCGTTAGTTCCGACGACCGTCTGGCCCCGCAAAGCGCCATCTATTTCCAAGCCCTGAATGCCAAGAAGGTGTCGTCGGCCCTTTACATTTTTCCGAACGGCGGCCATGGTTGGGGATTCAATGCCGATTTCAAGTACCACGAAGAGTGGAAACACCTCTACTTGAAGTGGTTGAAAGACATTAAGATCATCGAGTAAAATCCCGCAACCCGATGGCTCTGAAAGAGATCGTGATGAAAAACCGCAGTTGCCGCCGTTTCCGCCAGGAGCGGCGAGTGAGCCGCGAGTTGTTGGTCTCGTTGGTCGAATTGGCGCGATTGACAGCTTCGGGCCGCAACCTGCAGGTGTTGAAATATGCCGTGGTCAATGATCCTGCGGAATGCGCAACGCTCTACCCTGCACTCGCTTGGGCGGGTTACCTCAAGGAATGGGACGGCCCGGAGGAAGGCGAATGTCCGTCAGCCTATATCGTGCTGTGCTGCGATACGTCGATCGGTCCCGAAAACAAGTGGGACGAAGGCATCGCCGCCCAGACCATCCTTCTGGGAGCGGTTGAGGCGGGCCTCGGCGGCTGCATGATCGGCTCGATCCGCCGCGAGGAGATCGTCCGGACGCTTGGGCTGTCGGAAAACCTGACCCCGGTGTTGGTCATCGCGCTCGGCGTGCCGAAAGAAGAGGCGGCGATCGTACCTTTACGCGACGGCGACATCAAATACTACCGCGACGAGCAGAGCGTGCATTATGTCCCGAAACGCTCGCTCGACGACATCCTGATCAAATAACGCCGCCTGAAGGCCGTATGTTTCGTCCGATCGAAGAACTTTTCCAACTCAACGACAACGACTAACCGGTTTAAAATCCGACAAATTGTAAAAAAGGGGAATAATTTCCCCTTTTTTGCGTTACATAACGGTTTTCTCCCTATCTTTGCCTCCGTAAAAACTCCGAGTGCCGGGAGCCACCCGGAAGGCACTGTCTCAATCAAACAGGTCCGAAAATGTACCGCAACGGAACGATCCTTATTTCTGCGAACAGCGCAAGTGCTTGCGCTGTCGCGCGGGCCTACCAACGCTCGATAGAAAGACGACGACGATAGTTTTTCGGTTACGTACCGGAAGATTTTTTATGATGGCCTGCGATCAGGCGTGTTTTTGTGACCCTCGTTTTCGTTTTTCTTCACACCCATTCCTATAACAATGACAATCAGTGATTTCGACGTATTAGTCGCTTTCGGGGCACACGTAAAGTATGCCCCGGAAATCTGCGACGAAATGGCGGCTTCGGCCCAGGCTCGCGGCACGGGCATCGCCCGCCGCAGTCCGGAATACGTAGCCGGTAAAATGCGCGAAGGCAAGGCGGTGATCGCCTTCCACAAGGAGGGCCGTTGGGCCGGTTTTTCGTATATCGAAACCTGGGGCCACGGCCATTATGTGGCCAATTCGGGGCTGATCATCAATCCCGAATTCCGCAAGGCGGGCCTCGCCCGGGCGATCAAGACCAAGACTTTCGAACTTTCGCTCGAAAAATATCCGGGGGCGAAACTCTTCGGCCTCACGACCGGCCTGGCGGTGATGAAGATCAACTCGGAACTGGGTTACCGTCCGGTGACGTATTCGGAGTTGACCGACGACGAAGCGTTCTGGAAGGGATGCGAAAGTTGTGTGAACTATGCCATTCTCCAAAGCAAAGAGCGTAAAAATTGCCTGTGTACGGCGATGCTCTTTGACCCGGAAGCAGATGGCAAAAAGTGATAGTGCGTTTGGAGGCCGCACGTATGGCGCCTCGTTTTTAAAAGATTCGACGTTCAATACCCACGTACTTCATGTATGCTCCGCTTTGGAAGCCGATAGAGTCTTTCAGAACCGGGGTACTCTCCGCACGACGAAACGGGCGGGCGTTTTTAAATTGAAAATCAAAAAACTCAAGCGATATGAAGAAAAAAGTTGTTTTGGCGTTCAGCGGCGGGCTCGATACGTCGTATTGCGCCATTTACCTGTCGAAAGAGATGGGCCTTGAGGTCCATTCGGTGATCGTCAACACGGGCGGTTTTTCGCCGACCGAGCTCGATGCGATCGAAAAACGTGCGTTGGCTTTGGGTGTGGCCACGCACGAATGTATCGACGTGACGAAAGAATATTACGACACCTGCATCAAATATATGGTCTTCGGCAACGTACTCAAGAACGGCGCCTATCCGCTGTCGGTAAGCGCCGAACGCATTTCGCAGGCGACGGCCATCGCCAACCACGCCAAAGCGATGAAGGCCGACTGTATCTGCCACGGGTCGACCGGCGCCGGCAACGACCAGGTGCGTTTCGACATGATTTTCAACACACTCGCCCCGGGCATCGAGATTATCGCCCTGGTGCGCGAGAAGAAGCTGAGCCGCGAGGAGGAGATCGAATACCTGTGTGCGAAGGGTGTCGACATGGACTTTAAAAAGGCCGAATATTCGATCAACCAGGGCATTTGGGGCACGTCGGTCGGAGGGAAAGAAACTCTCTCCTCATCGAAAACCCTGCCCGAAGAAGCTTACCCGTCGCAACTCACGCGCACGGACGAAGAAGAGGTCGTCCTCACTTTCGAAAAAGGTGAACTGGTGGCGGTCAACGGTAAAAAGTTCGGCCATCCGACCGAGGCCATCCGGGCGTTGCAGGCGATGGCGGCCCCCTTTGCCATCGGCCGCGATATGCACGTGGGCGACACGATCATCGGCATCAAGGGCCGTGTAGGTTTCGAAGCCGCCGCCCCGATGGTGATCATAAAAGCCCATCACATGCTTGAAAAACATACGCTTACAAAATGGCAACTGTTCTGGAAAGACCAGATCGCCGCATTTTATGGCAACCACCTGCACGAGGGCCAGTACTACGATCCGGTGATGCGCGATATTGAAGCGATGCTCGGCAGCAGCCAACGGACGGTCACCGGCGACGTATTCGTAAAACTATTGCCTTACCGCTTCGTAGTGGTGGGCATCAACTCGAAACACGATCTGATGTCGAGCGCTTTCGGCAGCTATGGCGAAATCATGAACAACGCCTGGACCGGTCAGGATGTGGTCGGCTTCGGCAAAATTTTCGGCAATCAGACAATGATTTACCACAAGGTGAATCGGGATATCGAAGAAAAATAACGCGCTATGAAAAAGATCAAGGCGGGCATTATCGGCGGGGCGGGCTACACGGGCGGCGAAGCGGTCCGGTTGCTGATCCGCCATCCCGATGTGGAATTGACGTTCGTGCACAGCAACAGCAATTCCGGGAAGTACCTCTATGAGGTGCATGTCGACCTGTTGGGCGATACCACGATGCGGTTTACCGCCGACTTTTCGACGGATGTCGATGTGCTTCTCCTGTGCGTGGGCCATGGCGATGCCCGGAAATTTTTGGAAGAGCGTCCGATTCCCCCTTCTGTGCGGATCATTGACCTGAGCCAAGATTTTCGTTTGGCCCCGGGTAACGGGATCGACGGGCGCACGTTTGTTTACGGCCTGCCCGAAACGAACCGCGAGGCGATCGCGGCGGCAAAAAACATTGCCAATCCGGGTTGTTTCGCCACCTGCCTGCAACTGGGCCTGCTGCCGCTTGCGGCCAAGGGCCTGCTGACGGCCGACGTGCACGTGACTGCCACCACCGGTTCGACCGGGGCGGGGCAATCGCTTTCGTCGACTTCACATTTCAGTTGGCGGGCCAACAACCTGTCGGTCTACAAGGCTTTCGGACACCAACACTTGCACGAAATCGGACAAACCGTCCGAAGATTGTCGCCCGATTTCGACGGGACGATCAATTTCGTCCCCTATCGCGGCGACTTCACACGGGGTATCATCGCCTCGATTTACACCGATTGCCCTCTCTCGCTCGACGAAGCCCGCGCCTTGTATGAGGAGTTTTACAAAAACGCGGAGTTTACCCGGGTGAGCGACGCGAACATCAGCCTCAAACAGGTGGTCAACACCAACAAGTGTTTTTTGCACCTCGAAAAGCACGGCGACAAGCTATTGATCATCAGTTGTATCGACAATTTATTGAAAGGAGCGAGCGGCCAAGCGGTACAAAATTTAAATCTAATGTTCGGATTGAACGAACGGGCGGGACTCGATTTAAAACCCGTCGCATTTTAAAACAAAAAACGATGCAGCTTTTTGACGTATATCCCCTCAACAATGTAGAGATTGTGCGGGCCGAGGGCTCGTACGTGTGGGATTCTGCCGGCACGAAATACCTCGATATGTACGGCGGCCACGCCGTGATCTCGATCGGCCACACCCATCCCCACAGCGTAAAGCTGCTTACCGGGCAGTTGCACCGCATCGGGTTTTATTCCAACTCTGTCATCATCCCGCAACAGCGTGTGTTGGCCGAAAAGCTTGGGAAACTGTCCGGGAAGGACGATTTTCAATTGTTCCTTTGCAACTCGGGGGCCGAGGCTAACGAGAACGCGCTCAAACTCGCCTCGTTCCACAACGGACGCAAGAAAGTGGTCGCTTTCAACGGGGCGTTCCATGGACGTACGTCGTTGGCGGTGGCCGTGACCGACAATCCGTCGATCGTGGCCCCGATCAACCGGACGCCGAACGTGATCTTCCTGCCGCTCAATGACCAGGCTGCCCTCGAACAATGTTTCGCGGAGCAGGGCGGCGAGATTTCATCGGTCATCATCGAAGGCATCCAAGGCGTCGGCGGCATTCAAGCGGCCACCCCGGAATTCTTACGGAAAATCCGTGCGCTTTGCGACCAACACGGGGCGCTTTATATTGCCGACGGCATCCAATGTGGTTGTGGGCGTTCCGGGAAATATTTTGCGCACGACTGGGCGGGGGTGAACGCCGATATTTACAGCATGGCCAAGGGCATCGGCAACGGCTTTCCGATCGGTGCCATCGCCATCGCACCCCACATTGCACCCAAATACGGGATGTTGGGCACCACCTTTGGCGGCAATCAGTTGGCCTGTGCGGCGGCTGAAGCGGTTGCCGACGTGATAGCGGCCGATCATCTGATGGAAAACGCCGCCGCGATGGGAGACTACCTGATGACCGAGTTACGAAAACTCCCCGACATCGTCGAGGTGCGCGGCCGCGGCCTGATGATCGGCATCGAGTTACCTTACGACACGGCCGAACTGCGCAAAAAACTGCTTTTCGACGAAAAAATATTCGTCGGCGCTTCGGGCAAAACAGTCGTCCGTCTGCTGCCCGCGCTCAACATTACGCGCGAACACGCTGACCGTTTCCTCGAATCCTTCGATAAATTACAAAAATAACGAAGAGATTGGTCGGAACAAGTGTGGTTTTAAGTCCGAATCTTTGCGTTCCTGGCAGAAGATCCCGCCCCGATCATCTTATTTTGACGACAATGAAAGCCGCCTTCACAGGAAGACGGCTTTTTGTGGCTGCGATGTCCGATTCCCATCGTTTTTTTGTAAATTTGACCGATGGTAATGAAAGAATATCATTGTTGATAAACTGACGAAAAGTTGTTCGTAATTCCGTGGCATGTCGAAAACGTGTCAAAAACCTCTCGAAAATCATGTCAAAAAATGTTGAAAATTGTAAAAATCGGGGGAAATATTGTCGATAACCCTGAAAAGTTGGATAGCTTTCTGGCCGGCTTCGCCGCGCTCGAAGGTTCGAAAATCCTCGTCCACGGTGGCGGCAAGATCGCGACTGCCGTGTCGAAAGGCTTGGGCGTAGAGGCCCGGATGATCGACGGCCGTCGGGTGACCGACGCCGAAACGCTCAAGGTGGTGACGATGGTCTACGCCGGACTTGTGAACAAGACGATCGTGGCCAAGTTACAGGCACTCGGGTGCAACGCATTCGGGCTGTGCGGGGCCGATGGCAACCTGATCCCCTCGGTGAAACGCAACCCCGTGCCGATCGATTTCGGTTATGTGGGCGACCCCGTGGCCGGCCGCTTCGGTATAGCGACCGCCCGAACGCTGATCGACGCCGGCTTTAGCCCGGTTGTGGCTCCTGTTACTCACTCCGGCGACGGGACGCTGCTCAACACCAACGCCGACACCATAGCCCAGACCGTGGCCGTGGGGCTCGCCACGCACTACGATGTCGAGTTGGTCTACTGCTTCGAAAAACCGGGTGTGTTGGCCGATGTGAACGATGAGGGTTCGGTCATCCCTCATATTACCCCGGCTTCGTTTGTCGACCTGCGCGCACAGGGGGTCGTGTCGGACGGGATGATCCCAAAACTCGAAAACGCCTTCGCAGCCATCGCCGGCGGAGTGCGGGCGGTGGTCATCTGCGGTTCGGAGCGTCTGCTTACTTCCGGTTACGGCGGAACGACCTGTGCCGGATAATAGCCGGTCTACAGTTTGTTCGTGAATGAATCCCGAACCGACTCTGTTTGCAAAACCGGAAAAAAGGTTTACCTTTGCAACCTCCTACGAGTTAGGAAAATCAGGTTTAACCACTAAAAATCAAACAATGTCTGTAAAAATCAGATTATCTCGGCACGGAAAGAAGGATTACGCCTTCTACCACATCGTCGTAGCCGACAGCAGGGCGCCGCGCGACGGCAAGTTCATCGAAAAGATCGGTACGTATAATCCGAACACCAATCCTGCCACGATCGACCTCCAATTCGACAAAGCCTTGAACTGGCTCGAAAAAGGCGCACAACCGACCGACACCTGCCGTGCGATCCTGTCGTACAAAGGCGTGCTCTACAAGAAACACCTGTTGGGCGGTGTGAAAAAAGGCGCTTTCTCGCTTGAAGCAGCCGAAGACCGCTTTGACAAGTGGCTCGCCGGCAAGGAAGGCCAGATCGCCAAGAAGAGCAGCCGATTGGCCGAAGATGCCCGTGGCGCTGCCAAAGCCCGTCTGGCCGAAGAAACCAAGGTGAAAGAAGCCAAGGCCCTGGCTGTTGCTGCTAAAGTTGCCGCCGCCACCGTAACCGAGCCCGAAGTGATAGAAGAGTCGGCCGAAGCGATCGAAGTTATGGAAGCCGCTGTCGAAACGGCTGAAATAAAGGAAGAATCGGCTGTGGCTGAAGTTGTTGTGGTCGAAGAGGCTGCTGCTGCTGAAGAGGCTCCTGTCGCCGAAGAAGTCCCGGTAGCAGAGGAAACTCCTGCCGCCCAAACTGAAGAAAAGGCAGCCGAATAACTCGCGCGATATATGTCCGGGAGTAAAGGGGACCCCCAGGAATTCATCGTCGGCCGCATCACCAAGACGTTCGGGTTGGGCGGTGAACTGGCAGTCAACCTTTACGACACCTTTCCATACGAAGATCCCACAGGGGAGTGCGTGTATGTCCGCTTGGACAACATGGCCGCTCCCCTGTTTTTTCATTCTTTCCGCCGGATGGGGCGTTCGAAGGCGGTAATCGTTTTTGACGACTTGCAGGATGAATTCCGCGCCTCGGAACTTGTCGGCCGCGAGTTTTTTGCGATGGAAACATCACAGGGAAAAGGCCGTGCAGATGCGGACGAGTCGAACGACGAACTTTATCTCGAAGATCTGGTCGATTACACCGTACGCTTTGCCGGGGCGGGCGAGGGACGCATCACGGGCTATGTCGAAAGCGAATTCAACCCGCTTTTCGAAGTGGAATATGCCGGGCGCGAGGTGTTGATTCCCGCGGCCGACGACTTTATCGTAAAAATCAGCCAACGGAAAAAGATTGTCGGGATGAAGTTGCCCGAAGGTCTGCTCGACCTCCGATAGAGCGCGTTTTTGCAGCCTGTTTTCTGAAAGATACTATCGTTATGAAAATAGTGTTCCTCGATACCTTGTCGTTGGGTGGCGACGCCGACCTGTCGCCCATCGCCTCGTTGGGCGATTTTTTGGCGTATGGCGACACTTTACCGGAAGACGTTGTGGAACGTGCTGCCGGAGCCGAGGCGGTGATTGCCAATAAGGTGCGTCTGCTTAGGGAAGAGATCGACGCGCTGCCCGCACTGCGCCTGATCTGCATTGCCGCTACCGGGATGAACAACGTCGACGTCGAATACGCCCGCAGCCACGGCATCGAGGTCAAAAACGTAGCCGGTTATGCGACCGGGAGCGTGGCCGAGGCGACCTTTGCGATGGTGCTTGCCTTGTTGCGCAATGTGGTTTATTATGACCGTTACGTAAAAAGCGGCACTTATGCGGCCAGTGGCCAATGGTTCCACCTCGGGATGCCGGTGGGCGAGATCGGACGCCGCCGTTGGGGCATCATCGGTCTCGGGGCGATCGGACATCGGGTGGCCGAGATCGCACGGATGTTCGGAGGCGAGGTGGCCTACCACTCGACTTCGGGAGCAAACCTTTCCGCACCCTATCCTCACCGCACGCTTGAACAATTGTTGCGTGAATCGGACATCGTGTCGATCCACGCCCCGCTCAACGACGCCACGCACGCCCTGATCGGCGCCCGTGAATTGGCGTGGATGAAGCCCACAGCCCTGTTGGTCAATGCAGGCCGCGGCAAGATCGTCGACGAAGCGGCCCTGGCCGCCGCCCTCGACGCGGGGAAATTGGCAGGCGCGGGCCTTGACGTCTTTGCCCGCGAACCGCTCGAAGCCGACAGTCCGTTGCTGAAGATCAGTTGTCCCGACCGATTGGTGCTTGCGCCCCACAGCGCCTGGTCGTCGGCCGAAGCCCGCTGCACGCTCATCGCGGCCATTGCCGATAACATTCGGTCGATTTTTGTGAAATAAGACAATGTGCCACGCTTAAAAACAGCGTAATCTGTTTTTGGTTCAAGATAACCTAATTTTCCTTTTTTCGATTCAATTTTTTTTTAACTCACTGAAAATAACTGTTTTTGTCAATAGCTTTTGGCTAGCCAAAAGCTATTGACAAAATCTTCGGGACAACAAAAAACAAGCGGGGCCGCCTCATGCAGCCCCGCCACCATTTCGTCCTTGTCCGCTTATTCACCTTCTTTTTCTCGCCCGAACACTTCCCGGAGCAAGAGGTCTATTCCCAGAAGGCTTAAATCATCACCAATGACGTGATCCATAAACAAAGACCCGTCGTCGGATTCGGACGGATTGGCATCAATGTCGGAAATGTTTTCCATAGGCGCGTTTTGGGGGGGTGGGTATTAATCGTATTAATACAACGCGCGTGCCGAACCGAATATTGTGCGGTTAATTCAAAACCAATTGTTTTTCTTCCATCAATTTACGCAGGTTGATCAGCGCGTAGCGCATGCGGCCAAGCGCGGTGTTGATGCTGACCCCTGTTTTTTCAGCGATCTCCTTGAAACTCAATTCTTGATAGTAGCGCATCTGCACCACCTCGCGCTGCTCATCCGAGAGCAGGTCGACCAACCGGCGCACATCTTTCTGGACCTGGTTCGAGATCATGTGGTCTTCGACGTTGCCATCGGCGTAGAGCCGATTGTTGAGCAGGTCGTAGCCCGCGTCATCGTTCGTGATCCTATTCTGCTGCTTCTGGCGGCGGAAGTGGTCGATCACCTGGTTGTGGGCGATGCGCATCAGCCACGCCGAGAACTTTCCGTGGTCGGCATAGCGGTTCTCCTGAAGAGAGCGTACGGCTTTGATGAATGTTTCCTGAAAGAGGTCGTCCGCCAGGTCGCGGTTGCGGACGAGCATCATGATGTAGTCGAAAACCTTTTTTTTGTGCCTGTCGATCAGTACCGAGATCGCATCATCGTCACCTCCGGAGTATGCCTGCAGCAACTCCTGGTCGTTCAATTTCTGCAAATTCATTCTACTCAATTTTACGTTATCATTCAGAGTAGATTTCGGTCGATAGGCAATCCGCTTTTAGGGTTATACGTCCGCAAGATACTGTTTTTTCAATAAACCACAAACTTTCGGCCGCTTTTTTCCCTGACACCCTGTCAGGTCGGAGAATCTTTCCTTCTTTATCATATAACTGACAAGGGGGAAAAATATTACAAAATGAGATCATATTTTACCGAAATAAATGATAATCAATTGTTTGTCAAATAATTATGCCATAACGAAAGGATGGTTGCTGTCCTTCCTTTTTTTCTCCTCCCCGGCCGCCGAAAATAAGGCGGCGATTTGCTTTTCAATTCTTTTTTACGTAGGTTTGTAAACATCCGCTTTCCGTTTTGCACCGAAAGCACACCCCAAAGTCTTTAATTATTAACCAAATCATAACCGACGATGAAACAGTTCATGGACAAGGACTTCATGCTCGACAGCGAAG